>JACQWX010000062.1 GCA_016209035.1 Elusimicrobiota bacterium
AGGTCGTGCGAACCTTCTCGTTCGAGATGACGGCGTTACAGCGGCAGGTGCTGCGGCTCTTGGGTGTCCCGGTGAGGGCCTACGACGCAGCCTGACGGGCCTGGAAATTCACGGATATTGTCCCCGGCGAGTGCGGAATGGGGGACTTGACGCCACCAAATTTACAGAAATCGCTTTACCAGACGACACAATCTGAGATTCCATCCTCGCCCCCGTCGAGAAGCCAAATTCCTCGACGGAGGATTTTGACTCAGGTGGCGTCAAGTGGATAAGCATATGCGGCGATTCCAAGCGCTGATGAGCTCGTCCGACTCGCCAAGTGGCTTCGAAAGCCGCTACAATACTTCCAGATTTCCAAAACCAACCCATGATTCCACCTAGGCTGGACCGCGACTACGACTCCGCTACCACCGGAGCTTCCCGATCAGTGCTTCTTGAGGTGATGACGATCCTGGGCGAATACCGGGACGCTCTCGTCCTCATCGGAGGATGGGGGCCCTACTTCTTGCTGCCGCAAGGCCCTGCGTCGGCCCGGCGGCAGAACCGCGAGCAGACCCCCCTCCTGCGAGGCTCGGACCGGGAGCTCATCCGGTTCTGAAAGAGTGTCCTCCTACTCGGCCCTGACGTATGTCTCGCAGCTCAAAGAGAGCCTCTTCTCCGGCGGGCTCCACACCCTCCTCTTCTTCGCGACCTCGCGCTGCGATTGCGCCTGCCCCGGGTGCTGCTACCGGTCCAGGCTCAACAAGGCCGACGACCTTTCCTTGCACGAGATCTCGGGCCTATGCGACACGCTCGGCCCTTTCCATTCCCTGGTCGTCACCGGGGGCGAGCCTTTCCTGCGGCCCGACCTCTTCCAGCTCTGCAGGACGTTCCTCCTGCGCAACCGGGTCCGCCGCCTGACCGTGCTGACCAACGGCGCCCAGCCGGACCGCATCGCGGATTTCAGCCGCGACCTGCTCTACGCGCATCCGGGCCTGCCGCTCTCCATCAAGGTCGCCTTGGACGGCCTGCAGGAGCTCCATGACGGGCTCAGGGCCAGGCCCGGCGCCTTCAACGACGCTCTCGATTCCCTGGACAAGCTCAAAAGGCTCAAGAAGCGCCACCCCCGCCTCGAGGTCGCGGTCAGCACGCTCATCAGCAAGGACAATGCCGGGAGCATCTCCTCGCTCATGGACTTCGTCTTCGACAAAGTGGGTCCGGACCTCCATGAGTTCGACTTCATCCAGGGCGAGTCCGGGACTCGACCGGAGACGCTTCCGGACCTCCCCGAGCTGGCCCGGCTCCAGCGCGCGGTGCTGGCCAACAAGAAGCGCAGCCTGTCGGGGGACGGCGCGGGAGGCTTGGGGCGATTCGCCGTGCTGGCGCTCGCGGCCGCTGCCCAGGACGTGCAGAGGCGACGCCTCGAAGGCAGGGGGCCGGTGGTCCCCTGCTCCGCCGGGAGGAGCATCTGCGTGGTCGACGCCAACGGCGACTTGAGGTTCTGCCCGTACTTGCCGGCCGTGGGCAATCTCAGGTCGGCTGGCATGGACTTTAGGAAGTTGTGGCGGAGCGCCGAGGCCCGAGCGGCCCGCACAGCGCTTCGCTCGCGCCCATGCTCTTGCGCGGACCTGACCTACCTCAAGGCGAGCGCCTCGAGCGGGGCCTCAAGCGCCCTGCGCTTCGTCCTGGCCGTGCCCGGAGCGCTCGACTCCCTGCCCTAGTGCCTGGCTTGAACCCCGGTCCTTGACTTCAGCTCAAGCCTGGCGCCTGGACCGCTCCCTGCGCTTCAAGGCCTCCCAGTGACGGACCACCTCGGCCGCGGTCCTGAGCTTCTTGCCGCCGAACACGTGCGGATGCCGGTGGATGAGCTTGCAGGTCAAGGTCCGCGCCACGTCCTGGATGTCGAAGAGCCCGGCTTCGCTGGCGAGCTGGGCATGGAGCACGACCTGGAGGAGCACGTCGCCGAGTTCCTCCTCCATGTGCCGCGGATCTGCCTTGGCCAGGGCGGCCGCGAGTTCTCTCGTCTCCTCGCGCAGGTACTTGATGAGCGTGCGGTGGGTCTGCTTGCGGTCCCAGGGGCAGCCGCCTGGACCCCTGAGCTTGGCCACCACTTGGATCAACCGGTCCACGGGCTTCATCGAAGCTGGAGGCGTTTGGTCTTGGGCTTGGAAGCGGGCGCGGGGGGCTTGCAGTATGGCGCCACCGTCATGGCCCAGCGGACGAAGGCCGGCCAGACGCCGTCCCGGCTCCAGGCCAGGCGATCGTAGTCCGGGTCATAGCGGCATTGCGTCATGTAGACGGCGATGCCGCCGGTGTCCAGGAAACCACTCCCATGCGTGTTGTCCAGGACCAGCTCCGAGCGGACATGGGCGATGACGGCCGCGGCCAGCTCGCGTGCGCGGGGCGAGGCCGCCTTGGCGGAGGCGAGCCTCGCGAAGTGCGCCACGTCCATGGCCCAGCCCAGGTCGTCATCGTCGCCGTCGTCGAACTCGGCGACCCCCTCCAGCGCGGAGCGCACCGCCCGGCTCTCGCCGCAGGTTTGAAGATGCGCGCCGAAATCGCTCAGCAGGGAGAGCAGGCGGGGGAGCGCCGAGGTCTTGACCGCGGAGAGCGTGCCCCTGGATTCATCGTCCGCTCCCATGCGGAAGGAGTGGACCAAGGCCCGGCCCACCTCGGCCGCGCTCATCTTCGGCCGGGCCGCGAGCCTCCTGAGGAAAAGGTCGTAGGAGAAGCCGTCCGGGTCGACCATGGCCTCGGAGCCGACCACTACCTCGGCTTGGTCCTTGATCTCGTAGGCGACCTCGGCCTGCTGCATGTAGCAGGCGTCGCTGGCGTAGACATCGACGCCGCCGAGTTCCTGAAGCGCGCGCCTGAGCTCAGGGACCTGGACGTACCGCTTGGTCTCGTCGTCGCCGGAGACGGCCTTGGCTAAGGCGTCGTCCACCTTGAACCGCCAGCCCGAACCATGGCTCCAGACCACGAGCAGGTGATGCCGCGCGGGGAAGCGCTTCTTGGCCCAGCGGCCGAAATCCCGCAGGTGCCGCCAGTCCCCCATGTCCACGCGAGGGGACCGCTCGATCACCGGAGAAGTGATCTTCTCGGGGTCGGCGTCCTTGCCGATCAGCATGCGCTTGGCGCCTCCCTTGACCGTGGCGAGTTCGACGACGACCTTCACGTCGCGGGTCGAGCCGACGCGCTCCATCTCGTTGATGTCCGGAGCCGCGTTCTCCTCGAGGTCGTTCTTGGCGTTGAGATAGACCATGACGGTCCATTCCGCGGGCGCCAGGTCGCTCATCAAAGGCGGCGCTGAAGGCTTGAAAGACCCGGCAGAGGCTGTGATGCGTTTGAACAGGTCCTCGCTGGATGAAGGGTTGTCGAAATCCAAACGGAGGTCCTGGCCGAAAGCGCCGGTGGAAAGCCCTCCCAGGAGCAAGACCGCTGCCAAGGTCATCGCCCATATTATGCCGTCAAGGCCGAAGGAATCCCTGGGTCCAACGGCGTCTCAAGCGCCGGCAAAGGTCCTAGGCCCCGGCCCGCATGAGGTCCCCTGCGGAACCCGTATAGGATCGGTGCGTCCGGACGCAGTAGAGCACGGATTTGCCAGGCCATCACTTCAGCTTGGCCGACAAGGCCTCAGCCGCCTTCTCGAAAGGCTGGGCAGGCGCGCTCACAACCCCGGCTCCGACCTGGCCGATGCCGGGCTTCTTGTGAGCCACGCCCGTGTCGATGAACGGGAGGATCCCCTTCTCCACTACCTTGACGCAATCGATGCCGGTCGGCGTGCCGCGGAAGTCCAGGGAGGGGATGCGGTACACGTCGTTCTCCGCGACGGATATCTCGTACATCTGCAGGGTGTAGTCCAAGGCGTCCTTGGCCGAGCCGCCCACGAACTGGACGATGGCGGGAGAGGCCGCGATGGCGAAGCCCCCGAGCCCCCCGGTCTCGGTGATGGAGGAATCCCCGATGTCCGGGTTGGCGTCCTCCTTGGTGAACCCCGGGAAGAAGAGCGCGTCCGGCACGGGCGCGGGGCCGGTGAACCAGGCGTCCCCGGTCCCGGAGAGGCGCACCCCGAACTCCGTGCCGTTCCTCGCCATGACCGTGACCAGGCTGCTGGACTTGATGCCCGAGGCCGGGTCCAGCACGGCTTTCGAGGCGGCCATGGAGAGGTTCAGGAAGAAATGATCGTTGGAATTGATGAAGTCCAGGACCTCCGCAGCCCTCTCGGGCTGCGGGCAGGTGCGGACGATTGACGGCGCCACGGCCCTGTAGAAGAGCGAGGTAGCCGCCCGGTTGCGGTTATGGACCTCGTCGCCCATGTTCAAGGCCTGGGCAATGATGTTCTTGAGGTCCACCTTCCCGAGCTTGGCCACGGCCTTCTTGAGCGCCGGGTAGAGCGCCTCGGCCATCCACTCGAGCCGCTCGATGACGTCCGGACCGTAAGCGCCGTAGCGCAGGACCGAGCCCAGGCCCTCGTTCATGGTAGCGTAGGCGTGGTTGCCGTTCTCCTCGTTCTTGAGCACGAAGACCGGCATGGACGGCGAGATGATGCCGGCCATGGGCCCGACCGCGCTGTGTTCATGACAAGGAGAGAAGCTGATTCCACCGGAGGAAGCCAGCCTTTCGGCTTCCTCCGGAGTCTTCGCCTTTGTTTCGTAGATCAGGGCCCCAATGATCGCCCCTTTCATCGGCCCGCACATGTTCTCCCACTTCACCGGAGGCCCGGCGTGGAAGATGGAATCCCTCTTCATCCCGGGCAGGACATCGACGGCTTTCTCGATACCCACGAGAAAAGGTTTTCCGTTCAAAACGATGTCCACGGCCTTCTTGTTGGCCATGCCGATGGACTCGCGGTTGCGGACGAGGATCTCTCGGTTCTTCGCGGACACCACCAGCGGTGGACGCCAATCCACCTGAACGGCTTGGAATCCGGACTGGACCAGAGCTTGCTGGAAGGCTTCCAAGCCGAGATTGACGACTTTGAGCTCCTTGTCGAACAGGTCCTTCATGGGCTCAACCTCTTGATGATCTCGCTGGACAGGATGCTGGCGGCCGCGTTCGACGGCTGGAGCATGACTCCGGCCGCTCTCAGGGCCGCTTCCACCCCCGCCTTGTTCTGAGGGTCGAGGTCGGTGCCCGTCACCGTGGCCACGACCGCGAGATGCCTTCCGGCCTTCTTGGCGACGGCAACGCCAGCCTTGATCGCCGGCGCGAGGTCTTGCGCCGGCGATGGATTCGACCCGTGCCCCAGGACCACGTCGAGCTGGACCACCGCGGCCCCCGGGTCGTGGGCCTCCTCCATGATGCGCTTGTTGCGCACCGAGTAGTCGATCATGGGGTGGGGCCGGCCCTGGGTGAACTCGTCCTCGCCGAGGTCGATGAAGGAATGTCCCAGGCTCTTCCAAGAATCCTTCAGCGGCTTGAAAGGACTGACCGGCGCGTTGGAATAGGCCTCAGAGCCAACGCGCCGGAAAATCACCTGGGTCTCGGCGCAGAAGGTCCCTCCGCTGAAGAGGCCCCTCAGCCAGCGCTGGCCCTTGGCGAACCTCCGGGCCTCGCGCTCCGCCAGCGCCATGAGCGCCGCCTGACGCTGGGCGAGCCTGGCCCGGACCGCGTCGGGGTTCTCGCCCCTCGACAAGCCCACGGCCAGGAGGGCCGCCTCCTCCAGCGTCACGGCCGCCGCGACGCCCAGCTTGGCGACGTCCGCAGGGTCGGCGCCCATGAACGCGGCCACCACGGGCTTCTTGGCCCGCTTGGCCTCGGCCCCGATCTTCTTGAGCACGCTCTCGTGCGGGGGCTTGGCCACGAGCAGGACCACCTTGGTCGCCGCGTCGTGGAGCAGGACCCTCAAGGCCTCCACGAACATGACGCCGCCGACCTCCTTCTTGACGTCCCGGCCGCCGGTGCCGATGGCCTGGGACACGCCGGCCCCCTCGTTCGAGATGACGCAGGACACCTCCTGCAGGCCCGTGCCCGCGGCCGAGACCACGCCGATGTCCCCCCGGCGCACCACGTTGGCGAAGGCGAGCGGCGCGCCGTTGATGATGGCGGTGCCGCAGTCCGGCCCCATGACCATGAGCCCCTTCTTGGCCGCGAACCTCTTGAGCTCGATCTCGCGCTCCAGGGGGACGTTATCCGAGAAGATCATGACATGGAGGCCTTTCTCCAGGCACCTCATGGCTTCATCCGCCGCGTACTTCCCGGCCACGGAGATGACCGCGAGGTTGGCTCCAGGCAAGGAATCCAGGGCGGCTCCCAGGCTTCGGCACCGCTCTGCCTTCCCCCCCGCATCCTTCTTCCGAGCGGCCTTCAAGAGTTCCTCGGCCTTGGCTATGGCTGCGCAGGCCAAGGCCGAGGAAGAGGCCTTGACCGCGATGAGAAGGTCCGTGTCGCAGGCTTGCGCGAACGGCCCGGCCAGGAGCCCCGAAGCCTTGAGGATGGCCTTGTTGCTGTCCGTTCCCATCACCACCGCCGCGTCGGCCACGCCGGCGGTTGAGGAGAGCTGCCTCGCCACGGCCATGAGCGTCACCGAATCATAGTACCGGCCCTTGGACAACACCGCTTTTATGACCACAGCTCCCTCCATCCTTTCATCGCCGCGACGAGACCCGTCATCCAATCCGCGCCCGAGGTGGCTCCGAAACGGGCGAGCGCTCGGGCCCTGACTTCGACCATGGGCTCGTCGGCGGCCAGCACGGCCTTCAGGAGCCCCTTCTGGCGCTCGTCGTAGCGCCCCCTCCTGGCGAACCCCAGGAAAGCGTTGCACAGAGGGTTGCCGCCCAGGGCGTTGCGCAAGACCGCGTCCTTCATCCGGGTCAGGTCCCTGCCGGAAAGCCGCTCGATGACGTCGAGGGCCGCGAGGCTCCCGCAGAGGAAGTCATCTCCCGAGGGCGTCAGCCCTCGGCCGATGCCTTTGAGCATCCTTGCTCCTGCCTGAAGCTCGCTGTAAAAGAGCTTCAGGCAGGCTCTTCTCACCCATTCGCGCTCCTTCTTCTCGAATCCCCCGCAAGGCCGTCCAGCCGGAGCGCCGACGAGGAACGCCAGGCTCCCGGAGGGAGCGCGGCGAGCAAGCCAGCCCTCCAGGGCCTCGAGGCCGCGGTCCGCCTTGAGCCGGTCCGGACGGCCTGCGCCGAGCGCCGAACGGTAGACGGCCGAATGGTCGAACGTCAGGAGGCTGCCGCCGAGCTTCAGGCCTGCGGAGGAGACCTCCAGTGAATCGAGCGCGCTCGGCAGGGGCCCGTCCATCACCATGTTGGCGGGGCCGGGCCCGACCCGGGCGGTCACGAGGCTGACCAGCCTGTCGCCGTCGAAGAAGTTCAGGACCGAGTCGAACCTCGAATGGAGACGATAGACCCCGGGGCGCACCACGTCCCCGATGCTGGACAGCCGCGACCCGGGACCCGAAACCGCGCCCCCGGCCTTAGGCCGACTCGAACACCATCCCTTTGTATTCGTTGTAGCCGTCGCGCCGGACGATCCGGACCTCTCCGTCGACCTTCATCCCCGTCTTGGGGGAAGCGATGTCGAGCTGGCCCGTGACGCGGTTGCCGTCGTCGAGCTGGACGATGCCCAAGAGGAGCTCAGGCACCTCGAAGTCGCCCGGGAGGGAGCGCAGCCGCGTCCAGGTCAGGAGCTTGCCCTTCTTGGACAGGGGGACGAGCTCGTATCCCTCCGCCTTGTCCGCGAAGATGGTGTGCCCGCACTTCTTGCAGATGGTCCGGAAGGGATAGTGGACGGTCCCGCACTTCTTGCACTTGTAGCCGAAGATGTTCATTTCCATAGGCGCCTCATCCCTCCTTCTTGAACGCGAGGCACACGACGTTGTTGCCGAAGCCCCCGAAGTTGCAGGTGAAGCCGACCTTGGCGCCCTTGACCTGGCGCTTCTCGGCCTCGCCGCGAAGCTGGAGCACGATCTCGTGGGCCTGGCCCACGCCGGTCGCGCCCACGGGATGTCCCTTGGCCTTCAAGCCGCCGGAGGGGTTGATGGGCAAGGAGCCGCCCAGCCTGGTCTCTCCCTTCTCCAGGGCCAGGTGCCCCTCGCCCTTCTTGAAGAACCCGACCTCCTCGGACTCCGCGATCTCGAGGATGGTGAAGGCGTCGTGGAGCTCCGCAACGTCGACCTGTGAGGGCTTCAAGCCCGCCATCTTGAAGGCGTTGGCGGCGGCTCCCCGGGCAGCCAGGAGGTCCGTGGGGTCCTTGCGGTCGTGCACCGCGAGGGTGTCGGTCGCCTGGCCCACGCCGGCCAGCCTCACGCGCGGCTTGCCCGTCTTCTTGGCCGCGTCGCCGCTGGCCAGGATGACGCAGGCCGCGCCGTCCGAGACCGGGCAGCAGTCGTAGAACCTCAGGGGGTCGGCCACGATGGGGTTGTTGGTGGAGGCCTCGGGGCTGTCGATGATGCCTTCGAGCGTGATCCTCTCGTGCAGGTGGGCGAAGAAGTTGTCCATGGCGTGGTCGTGGTTCTTGACCGCGACCATGCCCAGGTGCCTGGGGGTGGCCCCGTACTTGTCCATGTAAAGCCGCGCGAACATCCCGGCCAGCGAAGGCAGGGTCACCCCGTAGATGTACTCGGCGTGGGGGTGGGTGAGGGTCGCGACGAACTCGGTGGACTCGAGGTCGTTGACCTCCCTCATGCGCTCCGCGCCGATGACCATCACGGTGTCGCACATGCCGGAGGCGACCGCCATGAAGCCCTGCTTGACGGCGGACGCGCCCGAAGCCGGGCCGTTCTCGATGGTCTCCGCTCCTGCGGGAGCCAGGCTCAGCTGGTCGACGACCGCGCTCGCCAGGCCGGTCTGATGGTTGACCTTGCCGCCGCCCATGTTGGCGACGTAGACATGGTCGACCTTGCTCAACCCCGAGTCCTTGAGCGCCATCATGCCCGGGTACGCCGCGATCTCCGCCAGCGGGTACTCGAGCCTGGTGAACGAGGTGATGCCGATGCCGACGCAATAGACCTCGCGCATCACTTGTTCCTCCTCTCAAGGGCCCAGCCCTGGGCCATGACGGCCGTCGCCGTCGAGTCGTACCTTGCCCTGGTCGCTGCCAGGAGGTCCACCGGCGGCTTTGGGGGATCGCTCGGCGGCAGGATGGCGGCCTTGGCCTTGGCCAGGAGCTTGTCCGGCACCGGCCGGCGGCCCACCACCAGGGTGCCGCGGGCCCGGTCGAAAATCTCCTTGGTGAGCGACCAGGACGGCGGGCCGCCCAACTCGTGCGGGATGTGGAAGCGCTTCTCGAGCTTGTACTCGATCATCCATCGGCGAAAGCCGATGGGCGACTCCGCCACGATGAGAACCTCCTTTTGTTTCATGATGTCAATGTGGTATTCCATCTTCGCGGCGAAAGCATGGGCCCCGACCCTCATCCCGCGTCGGAGCGAAATGGTGTGGTACGACATGCCGACGTCCCGGTTCAGGAGCCTTCCGTTCACCACGGCCGCCAGTTCCCCGTTGATCTGGGCCACGAGGACATATTCGTCCTGCACGCGGTGGTAGTAGTAGGCCAGGAGCTCGCCCATGGCGCGCGCCGCCACCACGTCGTAGTAATCCCGTTCCACCGCCATCAGCCGATGCACGTGAGGCAGTATCTCGGGGACCTCGGGACGGTCGATCTGACGGATGACCATGGGGTCGCCGCTCGCCAGGGTCACGAACTTGGGCGGGAACGGCGGCATGGGGCTGTCCACCGGACGCAGTATCTTCTCTACATCTACTCCCATCAGGGCCTCCTCCTTCTTCTTCGCCAATCGGGTCGGCATCGTCTTGGCGCCAGGCTTTGACCGTATCGTATGGACTCGCCAAAAGCCTGGCGCCACGTTAGGATACCATAAATTGCCGGTAAATTCCGCTGGCTCGACTTGACAAATCCTGATGCCGCCCGTACACTTATAACATGAAACGCGTCCGCACCCTCCTCTGGCTGGTCCTCCCGCTGTGCGCCCTCTGCCCGCTATCAGCCGGCGACACCACCCAGCAGGCCTCCCCGCCGCAGGGTGGGTCCCAGGATCCCGAGTTGGGCCCATACTATCAGAGACTCGACGAAGCGAACGAATACATCCATAAATACGAATATCGGAGGGACAACCAACCGCTGCTTCACGCGGCCGGCTGCTTCTGGGCCATATTCTCCGGCGGCTGCGAGAAAAGGTACAAGCAGGCCAGGAGCGTCCGAGACGACTTGGAAGACAAGCTGTCGTCCGGCCAACCTCTTGAGAATATCCTGCCTGAACTCCAGCGGCTCGAACCGGAGCTGGAGAAGGCGGTCAAGAAACTCAGGAAAGCGGCGTGGCCCGCGACGGGCGGAGGCGGCGCGCCGACGGGCCTCGGCAAGAAGCACCGGGAGGATTACGACAAAGCCATCGACCGGGCCCTCGGGGAGAACCCGGAATCAGCCGAGGGCTGGAGCATGAGCGCCCAGAACAAGCTCGGCAAGGGCGACTTCGCAGGCGCGGCCTCGGACGCGTCCCGGGCCATCGCGCTCGGGGGCGGCCCTGAGGCCTACGCCATGCGTTCGGCAGCCAACACCCAGCTCGGCGAATACGAGTCCGCAGTGAGCGACGCGCAGGAAGCCCTCAAGGCTGACCCGAAGAACGAGATGGCGTTCCAATCCCTGATGCTGTCCCAGGGCCGCGGCCAGGCCCAGGGGTCGGGAGGAGGAGGAGGCGCTCCGGCCGCAGCAGCCCCTACGACCGGCTGGCGGGCGCCGACCGCGGCCGTCAAGCAGACCTCTCCCAAGGTCCTTCAATCCGCGGAGCTCGCCAAGCGCGCCCAGTCCGCCTTGACCCTGCGGGACTACAAGGCCGCCCTCGGCCTCCTGAATCAGGCCATCGAGCTCAACCCCCGGAACGGCATGGCCTTCTTCCTGCGCGCCACCGCCTACAACCAGCTCCGGCGCTACGGAGAGGCGCTCGCCGACGCCGAGGCGGGGCTGGGCCTCTCGCCGGACAACGTCCCGCTCCTCAACGCCAAGGCCCTCGCCCAGAACCGGCTCAAAGACTACCGCGGCGCCTATGCCACGGCGCAGTCTGCGCTGGCCTTCAACCCGAACAGCGCCGACGCCTACGCCAACCTGGCCCATGCCCTGGGCGGGATGGGCGACCGGCAGGGCATGATGGACAACTTGGCCAAGGCCGCGGCCCTCGACCCCAGGTATCAGGCCGTCCTGGCCAACATCGAGGTCCAGGCCCCTACCGAGAGCGACATCATGTTCCTGTTCCCCGGGGAGGAAGGGTTCGAGGCAGCGCCGAAGGCCGGCCCGGCCAAGGACGCGCCCCGGAGCTTCGGGGTCGTGGCGGTGGCGGCCATCGCCGGGGGGTTCCTGATCGCGCTGGGACTCTTGCGGGCGCTCGGCCCCAGTCCCTGGCGGACCCTGCGCTCCAAGCTTTCGAGGCTCTCCGGCTCGTCTCCGGCCGTGTCCGATCTCGATCTGGAGGAAGCCGAGGCGCCGTCCACGCCGGCGGCTGAGGCGCCGCCGCCTGAGCCGAGGCCCTTGGGCGGGCAGTACGACATCATCCGGCAGATCGGGGAGGGCGGCATGGGCCTGGTCTTCGAGGCCCGCGACCGCGGCCTGCAGCGCCGGGTCGCCATCAAGAAGATGCGCCCAGAGATCCGCGACAACGCCGGGGAACGCCAGCGGTTCCTGGCCGAGGCCAAGACCGTCGCGGCCCTGAAGCACCCGGCCATCGTCGAGATATTCTCGATCTTCGAGGAGGAGGGCGAGGTCTACCTGGTCTTCGAGTTCGTCCAGGGCAAGACCCTCTTCGAACTGGGCCAAAAAGGCCCCATGGCCTTCGGGGCCGCCAAGGCTTACTTTCGCGACGTGGCGTCCGCCTTGGACTACGCCCACACCCGGAAGGTCATCCACCGGGACATGAAGCCCTCCAACGTCATGATCGACGAGGAAGGCAAGGCCCGCGTCATGGACTTCGGGGTGGCCAGGGTGGCCAAGGACGCCCTGACCCGCGTCGCCATGACCCAGACCGTGATGGGAACCCCCCCTTACATGTCGCCGGAGGCTGAGCAGGGCGTGGTGAGCCCCCAGGGCGACGTCTACTCCATGGCGGTCTGCCTCTACGAGGCGCTCTCCGGCAGGCTCCCGTTCACGGGGATTGGGTCGGGGCTCCTGATGAACAAGATGAGCGCGTCCTACAAGCCCATCTCGGAGATCCTCCCGGGCCTGCCCCCCGGCGTCGACGCGGTGTTCAGCCGAGCCTTCGTCCCCGACATGGCCAAGCGCTACGCGGCCGCGGGGGAGATGCTCGCCGATCTCGAGCGGCTCTCGCCCGTCGGGCTACCTGGCCGATGAGGGGTCCGCATGGCGGCCCAACCGGGCCGCGTACTGCCGGTCGTAGTACTTCCGGTAGCCGCCCGCCTTCTTCAACGGCCTCCACCAGGCCTCGTTGGCGCGGTACCAGGCGATGGTAAGGTTCAGAGCCTCGTCGAACGGATAGGCATGTTTGAAGCCCAGGGCCTTGAGCTTGCCGCAGTCGAGGGCATAGCGCCGGTCGTGGCCCGGCCGGTCAGGCACCGGCTGGACCAAGGAAGCGGGCTTCCCCATGAGCTTGCGGACCCTCTCGATCAGCTCCTTGTTGGGGGCTGCGTGCATGCCCCCGATGTTGTAGACCTCGCCCGTCCGCCCCTTGAGCAGGAGGAACTCGAGCGCCCGGACGTGGTCTAGGACGTACACCCAGTCCCGTACGTTCATCCCGTCGCCGTAGAGGGGGAACGGCTGGTCATCGAAGAAGTTGGTGATGAGCAGCGGCAGCGCCTTCTCGGGGAACTGATACGGCCCGAAGTTGTTGGACGACCGCGTGATCAGCGCCGGCAGCTTGTGGGTCACGCAGTAAGAGCGCACCAGGAGGTCGGCGGCCGCCTTGGAGGCCGCGTAGGGGCTGTTGGGCTCGAGCGGGTCCGCCTCCCGGGAGAACCCCTTCTCCACCGAGCCGTAGACCTCGTCGGTGCTGACGTGCACGAACCGCTCCACTGCGGCCCGCCTGGCCTCCTCGAGCAGCACGTGGGTGCCCACCACATTGGTCTGGACGAAGCTCGCGGCGTCGAGGATCGAGCGGTCCACGTGCGACTCGGCGGCGAAATGCACCACCGCGTCGACGCCCCTCATGCACTCGGCCGCGGCATGGGGGTCGCGGATGTCCGCGCGCACCCACCGGTAGCGCAGCCCGCCGGCCACGTCCGCGAGGTTGGCGGGGTTGCCGGCATAGGTCCTGATGTCGAGGTTGACGACGCGCCAGGAGGGATGGGACTTGAGCACGTGGCGGACGAAGTTCGACCCGATGAACCCCAGCCCGCCGGTCACCAGGAGCTTCATGCCGCGAGCATCGAGGGGGCGCCTTTGAAGTAGACCCGGAGGAAGTAGTCCCAGGTGTCGAGGAGCCCGGCCTCGAAGCCCATGACGGACTTGTAGCCCAGGGTGCGCCGTGCCCGCGAGATGTCGGCGTAGGTCTTGCGGACGTCTCCCTTGCGCTTGGGGTGGAACCGGAGCTCGACCTTCCGGCCGAGAATCCTCTCGATCACCTTGACGATGTCGAGCAGGGAGTAGCACCGGCCGTTGGCGATGTTGAAGGTCTCGCCCACGCCCTTGACGGTCCTGGCGGCCAGGAGGTTGGCGGAGACGACGTTGGCGACGTGCGTGAAGTCGCGGCTCTGCCTGCCGTCCCAGTGCACCTCGAGGGGCAAGCCTTGATAGGCCTGTTCCATGAACTTCGGGATGACGGCCGAGTACAGGGACTCCGGGTCCTGCCTCGGGCCGAAGACGTTGAAGTAGCGCAGGCTCACGGTTTCGAGCCCGTAGGTCTTGGCGAAGACGACGGCGTATTGCTCGCCCGCGAGCTTGGACACGGCGTAAGGGGACACCGGGTTCGGGATGTGGCACTCGCGCTCCGGGAAGACCTTGGCGTCCCCGTAGACGGAGCTCGAGGAGGCGTAGACGAAGCGCTTCGCGTGCGCCTCCCGAGCGGCGATGAGGAGGTTGAGCGTGCCCGTGATGTTGGTGTCGTTGGATTCCACGGGACGGTCCACGGACTTGGGGACGGAGCGGATGGCGGCCTGGTGGATGACGAAATCGACGCCCCTGAGAGCCCGCTGGCAGTCCTCGAAGCGGCGGATGTCGCCTTTCAGGAACTCGACGCGGTCCTTGAAGGCGGCCATGTGCTCCGGCTTGCCGGTCGACAGGTTGTCGATCACCCGGACGCGCTTGCCCAAGCCTACGAGCCTCTCCGCGATGTGGGAGCCGATGAACCCGGCCCCGCCCGTGACCAGCCAGAGTCTTTCTCGATCAGACATGTTCTCCGCGCCCCCTTCGGCATGCGAACGACAGCCGGAGATGATAGCATTTTGAGGTTCTCCGGGAGGGGACAGCCGCGACCTACGGGGAACCGGCCAGGGTCCCGCGTGCCAGGGAGTCCTTGAACCACTGCGAGAGCCTTCCCTGGTACTCCTCGGTCGTCTCGGCCGGGGACTCACCGGCGGCCTCGCGGGACTCGAAGGGCAGCCCCTGCTTCCAGCTCACCACCGAACCTTCCCGATAGAGAAGGAAGCTCGGGTAGGCCCTGACGGTGAATCCCCTCGGAAGGAGAGCGAGGTTCTCCGGGACCGACGTGTCCATCCTATAGAAATCCACCTTGCCCTTGAGATCCCCGGAAAGGGTCTTGAGGACAGGCGCCACGAGGTCGCAATCCGAGCAGCCGGGGAAGTAGAGGCTCACCAGGGCCTCGGGCCGCTTGATCACCTTGGGCTTGAAGGTCGCGGCATCCACGGGCTCGAGCGCGGAGGAGAGGAGGTCCGGCGCGGCCGGCCGCTCGGGGGGCTTGCCCTCGGAGGCCTTCTTGGAGCTTTCGTCGGCGGCCTTGCGCGGCTCGGCCGCGCCGCGCGGCACGCCCACCTCGCCGCCGGAGCCGCCGCGCGAGGATGAGCCGCCCGAGGTCACGGGCCCGGATTGGCCGGACATGCCTTCGGACTCATCACCGCACCCCCCCTCGCTGCAGCCCACGAAGAGCGGGAATAGAAGAAGGCCCGCAAGGGCGGGCCCTCCTATCCAGGGCTTCAACGACATGCGTCTACGGATGAGACACCCCTCGACAACGCGCAGTACTCCCGGGGTCATCCCTCAACCCCGAAGCTCCAAGCGCGGCATCCATGCCTGTTCGGTAAGCGATCCGACCTATCAGCAGCCGCAGCCGTCGCTCATCACCGTGATGACGAAGAGCGCCACATTCGCAAGGACAATGAGTAGCTTTACCATCGTTCCCCCTTGACCTGCAAATCAATCACCGCCCTCCGACGGGCCGTCGAGGCATCCGACGAAATCCGGCGTTATTGGGATGTATTGTTCTGCGGCTCGCCGCAACCGCAGTCGCTCCCGGTCAGAGGCAACATGCCGCCGAAAAACAGCGCGGCAATAACCAACAGTACTTTCAGCATTTTCCCTCCAGCGACGCGCTCGCCTTCTTACCCCATAATTCTATGCCAGGAACCCGCGGTTGTCAAGATGGTCGGCAGGTTTTTATCGTCAATTTACTTATTCCACTGACCACCATTCCGCACTCGCCGGGGACAATATCCGTGAATTTCCAGGCCCGTCAGGCTGCGTCGTAGGCCCTCACCGGGACACCCAAGAGCCGCAGCACCTGCCGCTGTAACGCCGTCATCTCGAACGAGAAGGTTCGCACGACCT
>JACQWX010000080.1 GCA_016209035.1 Elusimicrobiota bacterium
CCGAGCTGGAGCGCGAGCTCCGCGACCTAGCCGGCCCCTTGCCCGAGCCCGCGCGCAACCTCTTCGAGCTGCTCAAGGTGAGGCATCTGGCCCAGAGGGCGGGGGTAGCCTCCGTGGTCCAGCGCGGCCGGCACATCGAGGTCGTCCTGCGCCGGGACGCGGCGGTCGACCCGGGAGCGGTCAAGGCCTGGCTCAAGGACTACGAGGGCAAGGTCCTCTTCTTCAAAGAGGAGTCCGGCGACGGCCTCCGGGTGGATCTGGGCTCCGAGCCGGCCTTGGGCTGGGTGGTTGAGTTCCTGGAGAGCCTCACGGAGCCCGCGCAAAAATGATACCATGGCGCCGATGACCGAGCAGGGGTACCCGCGAAGCGGGTCTGCGAGCTCTGGGCTTTGCCGATTCCTGGGGGCGCTGCTCCTGGCGGGCTCCTTGTCGTGCCGGTCCGAGCCTCCCGTGGCCAAGGTGGGCAGGCTTGCCATCGGCAAGACCGAGTTCGAGCGCAAGCTCGCCGAGGTCTCGGTGGGCTACCAGAACTACGTCAATACGCCCAACGGCCGCAAGCAGTTCCTGGACGTTCTCGTCCGCGAGAAGCTGATGCTGGCCGCGGCCCTGGACTCGGACGCCCAGCGCTCGCCCATCTTCAGATCCGAGATGGAGCGGCTGCAGGCCGAGCAGGAGCAAACCCTGCGCGAGCAGAAGGATTTCCTGGTGACCAGGCTCTGGCTGGAAGGGCTCCGGCAGAATGGCGTCATCAACACCGGCGTGGGAGAGGCGCGGGATTACCACCGGAAGCACCCTCTCGAGGTGGGCGTCAGCCACATCCTGACCGCGACCTCGGAGGAGGCGCAGGAGCTGGAGAAAAATATCCGCTCAGGCATGTCCTTCGCCGCCGCGGCCAAGGCCCATTCGCTGGATTTCGAGACGGCGGCGGACGGGGGCAGGATGGCGCCCGCCATGTACGGCGAGATCATCCCCGACCTCGAGGACGTGGCCTTCCGCATGCGCGTCGGAGACATCGGGGGGCCCTTCAAGAGCAAGTTCGGCTATCACGTCATCAGGAAGGATTTCGAACGTAAGCTCGCCTTCGAGGATTGCCAGGACCGCGTCATCCGGCTGCTGGAGAAGGCTAAGCTGGACCGCCACCTGCAGTCGCTCCAGGCGAAATTCCCCGTGGAGGTCGTTGATGAACAGTTCAGGTAGTCGTGCGGTGTTGTGGGCGGCGGCCGCCGCCGCGCTGCTGGCCGGGAGCGTGCACGCCAAGCTCATGGAGGACGCCGTCGCGACCGTCAACGGCATCCCCGTGCTCCTTTCGGATTTCCAGCGGGAGCTCAAGACGTCGCTCGAGCTGTTTGAGCGCGGCCAGCCCGCCGCGGCCCTTGGGCCTGCGGCCCAGGTCGCGGAGCGGCTCAAAGGCATGCGCGAGAGCGTCCTCGATCGGCTCATCGAGGCTGAGCTGCTCTACCAGCAGGGCGACAAGCTCAAGCTCAAGGTCCGCGAGCGCGACATCGACCAGGCCATCGAGGAGGTCAAGTCGCGGATCACCCACGACGAGACCGGCAAGAAGCTCACGGAGCCCGAGGTGGACGAGGTCTTCAAGAAGCAGCTCAAGCTCGATGGGATCACCTTCGCGCAGTACCGTGAGCGGCTGGTCCGGCAGGTCATGATCCGCAAGGTCGTCGACTCGGAGGTGCGCCCGAAGGTCACGCCCCCCGGCGAGGGTGAGATCTCGGCCTACTTCGACAAGGCCAAGGCCTTCATCCTGAGCGGCGGCACGGTCCCGCCGAAGGGCATGGACGAGGAAGCGGGGCTCATCTTCATGGACGTCGCCGAGGAGATCCGGATGAGGAGCTCGGAGCGGGTCCGGGTGTCGCGCATCCTCGTCCGGTTCTCCGAGACCGCCAGTCCCCAGGAGAAGAAGCGCGCCAAGGCCGCGGCCCTCGAGGTCAAGAAGCGGATCGACGAGGGCAAGTCGACCTTTGCGGAGATCGCGCGGGCCGAGTCCGAGGATCCGGAGAGCGCGGCCAACGGCGGCGACGTCGGGTTCATCTTCAAGGGGCGGACCCACCCCGACATCGAGAAGGTCGCTTTCTCCATGTCCGTGGGGGACGTGACGGCGCCCATCGAGACGCCCGTGGGCTACCACATCCTGAGGATCGTGGAGAAGCGCGCCTCCGAGACCCCCGTCTTCGCCGACTTCAAGGAGGACCTCGGGCGGTTCCTCATGAACGTCCATTTCAGCGAAGAGCTGGGGAAGTTCATGAAAGGCGTCAAGGCGAAGGCGGTCATCGAGCGTAAGCTGCCGGTGAACTAGGTGCCTGCTGCCCGGGGCTGGTTCCTCGCCGTCCTGATCCCCGCCCTCGCAAGCGCCGCGGACCGCCCCGGGCTTGGGTCCCGCGCCTCCGCGGCGGGCGCTGTCGTACCGGACGCGGCCGTCGTCGCCGTCGTCAACGGCGCTCCCGTGCCTGCGTCGGAATACGACCGGGAGCTCAAGTGGTCGTTCGGGCGCTGGCAGCGCGGCAAGCCCGGGGCCTGGGCCTTCGGCCCAGGTGCCGGCGCGGAGGGCCCCAAGGCCCTGCGCCAGCAGGTCCTTGAGCAGCTCATCGATCATGAGCTCCTCTACCAGCGGGGCGTCCAGCTCAAGCTCGGGGTGGAAGAGCGCGACATCGAGGAGGCCATCGAGGAGGTCAAGTCCGGGTTCGCCCGCGACGCGGGCGGAAAGAAGGTCTCCGAGGCCGAGGCTGAGCAGCGCCTCCGGAACCAGGTCGAGGCCGAGGGGATCAGCCATGCGCAGTACCGGAAGCGCATCGCCAGGCAGGTCATGATCCGCAAGGTCATCGACTCGCAGGTGCGGCCGAATGTGCCGCCCCCCAGCGAGGATGAGACCGCGAGGTACTTCGAGAGGGCCAAGGCCTTCGTGCTGAGCGGGAGCACGGTCCCGCCTGCGGACATGGACGAGGAAGAGGGGCTCGTCTTCATGGAGGTCGCCCGCGACGTCAAGCTGATGAGCTCAGGTAGGGTCCGGGTGTCACGCATCCTCGTCCGGTTCTCGGAGAACGCCGGATCCCGGGAGAGGAAGCGCGCCAAGGCCGCGGCCCTCAAGCTCAAGAGGCGGATCGACGAAGGGAAGTCGACTTTCGAGGAGATCGCCCGGGCCGAGTCCGAGGACCCGGAGAGCGCGGCCGACGGCGGGGACATCGGGTATGTCTATCGAGGGAGGATCCCTCAGGAGATCGAGGACGCCGTCTTCTCCATGCCCGTCGGCGAGGTCAGCCGGCCCATCGAGACGCCGACGGGCTTCCACATCCTCAAGCTGATGGAGAAGCGCGCCGCCGCGGTCCCGGAGTTCGCGGATTTCAAGCCGGAGATGACGAGATTCCTCATGAACGTCCATTTCAGCGACGAGCTGGCGAGGTTCGTTGATGACTTGAAAGCCAAGGCGGTCATCGAGCGCAGGCTTCCCTAGCGCTCCGACCGGCTCATAATTGCGGCTTGGGAGGCCCAGATTTGAGACGGATGCAAGGAGTGACGAGCGAGCATAGCCGTAGCTATGGGAGCGAGGAACGACGCAGCAGCCGTCCAAAGATGGGCCTCCGCGCTATAATAAGAGGAAATCATGATTGTGCCCCGATTCTACCTTGAGAGCGCGGCCGGTCGCTTTTGGGCTGCGGCTTCGTCGCTCGTCGGTCACAGGCCCCGGCCTGCTCCCTCCTCGCTTCTCGCCTCGCCTCAAAATCGACCGGCCCAAGCCGCAATTATGAGCCGGTCGGAGCACTAGGTGCCAGGCTTGAACCGCATGTTCGGACCGCAGCCCAAGCCTGGCGCCTGCATACTCGCCTTCACCAGCGGCGATCCCGCGGGCGTCGGGCCGGAGGCGGTCGTCTCCCTCCTGCGGCGGGGCGCGCTCTGGCGGGTGTGCCGGCCGGTGCTCGTCGGAGAGGCCTCGGTCTGGAAGAGGGCCGGCTGGAGGCCGGGGCTCTCGCCCCTGGCGGACACTGGCCTCGGGCTGCGGCCTCCCCGGTTCGGCCAGCCCGCCGCTGAAGGAGGCAAAGCCTCCTTCGCGGCGGTGCGCTTGGCCGTGCGTTTGGCCGGTCGAGGCTTGGTCGCGGGCGTCGTCACGGCTCCGATCTCCAAGCTCGCCTGGAGAGCGGCCGGCGTCCCTCACCGGGATCATACCGAGTACCTGGAGCACGAGACCGGCTTCAAGACCCGGATGGTCCTCGCCGCCCCCGACCATGGGCTTTGGACCATTGTCGCTACCACGCACATCCCCCTGGCCGCCGTGGCCGGGTCGCTGGACCGGGCGGGGGTGGCGGCCTGCGGCCGGGCGCTCGACGAGGCCCTGCGCGCCCTGGGCCTTCGGCCCAGGGGCCGCCGTCACCCCCGGCTGGGCCTGTGCGCCCTCAATCCTCACGGCGGCGAGCATGGCCTCATGGGCGCCGAGGAGGGAAGGGTCTTGGCGCCGGCCGCGCGGGCCGCCCGGAAGGCCGGGCTCGCCCTCCAGGGACCCATCCCGGCGGACGCGGCCTGGCGCATGCATCGCCAGGGGCTGTTGGACGGCCTGGTCTGCCTCTACCACGACCAGGCCATGATGCCATTGAAGGCCGCGGCAGGGCTCGGGATCGTCAACTGGACCCTCGGCATCCCCTTCCCGCGGGTCTCGCCGGGCCATGGCACGGCCTTCGACCTGGCGGGCAAGGGCAAGGCCGACGCCGGGCCGACCTTGGCCGCGGCCAGACTGGCCGCCAAGGTGTCAGGCATCATGACTTGATGCCTGACACCAATATGCTACCATGAGGACATGAAGCGGACCATCCTTTTCTCTTGCGTCGTGACGCTGTTCGCCGCCGCCGCGTCGGCGGGACCCACGCCCGAGGATCTCGTCTCCCGCGCGGGGACGGCCTTGCAGGACCTCTCGGGCTACAAGCCGAAGATGACCTTCTCCCTCTTCGCGCGGCAGACGGAGCGGCTCGAGGCCCAGCCGGCCGCCGAGAAAGGGCAGACCGTGACCCTGCGGCTCTCGGGGCATGTATGGCTGAGGGGCAACGCCTTCGTGCCGCAGGGTTCCTCCTTCGCCTCCGTCCACATGACAGGGTCGACGACCCTCTACGACCAGAACGGCAAGCCCTTGAGCGGGTACGTCACGGTGTCGGACACCGTCTCGGTCTTCATGGGCGGGAGCGACTACGTGAGCGCCTGGGCCCGGCCCTACGCCTATGTCTCCATCTACGACAACGGCAGGTACCTGGGCTCGACCCGGGTGGACGGGAGCATGATGGTCACGGGCTGGAACAGGAACGGCTGGCTCGATCTGTCGGGTTCCGGCACCGTCGGCGGGACCCTGACCTACACCGAATAGCGGCTCATGCGGTACCCTCCAGGCACCGCATCACGGCCGACCTGAGCTGGTCCAGGCCGAACGGCTTGGCGAGATAGGCTCGGGCTCCTTTCAGGTAGGAGGCGGCCGCCTCCTCGAGCGTCGGGATGCCCGACATCACGATGACCTCGGCCGTGGGCCGGAGCATCTTCACGGCCGCCAGGACCGAGGTGCCCTTGTAATCCACGGTCAGATGGTCGGTCATGACGATGTCGAATTCCTTGACGGCGAGCGCGGCGATGACCTCCCGGCCCGTCGACGCCTGGGTCACCTCGAAGCCGAGCCTTTCGAGCACCGTCGAGACGTACTCGAGCATGGATTCGTCGTCCTCGACGACCAGCACCGACACCTTCTTCGTCATGGTGCGGCCTCCCACTGCTGCGGGCGTTCTCTCGGCGGGCGGGACGGACGGCGGAGCAGAAGCGAGCAAGTATAGCCCCGGAACCCCGATTTTGTCAAGACCTAGATGCCCCTCAACCCCCACGGCGAGGACGCTCAGGACACCTCGCCGCCGGCCTACGAGATCACCGACAGCGGTCTCACGCCGGTCGCAGCGCTACGCCTCCTGGAGCGCGCGGAGGTCCTCGTCGGCCATCCTGAGCCTCACGGCCAGGGCCCTGGCGATGCGCGCGAAGAGGATGGCGCCGAGCTCGGGCTTGGAACGGGAGAACCCGTCGAAGTTGGCCCTTGAGAGGGAGAAGAGCGTGGTCGGGGAGATGGCCACGGCGTCGGCGGTGCGCACGCCCCGGTCGAGGAACGCGACCTCGCCGAAGAAGTCGGACCTGCCCAGGGTGGCGATGTGGTGGCCTTTGCGGCCTTCGAGCGGCAGGAGGATGCGGACCTGCCCCTTGCGGATGAAGTAGACCTGGTCCCCGGCGTCGCCGCGGGAGAAGACGCGCTGGCCGGTCTCGTAGGACGACTCCTGCAGGATCGAGCGGAACGCCTCCAGGGCGTCGGCCTCCAGCCCGCGCATGATGTCGATCTCGTGGAGCTCGAGCGGGACGGGAGAGTGCGGCAGCAGCTGCCCCGACTCCTCGAGAAGACGGTTCTCGGCCCACTCGAGCGCGGCGTCGAGCTCGCCGAAGATGCTCACGAAACGCCGGGGTTTGACCAGCCCCACCTCGCCGAAGTAGGCCTCCAGGTCCTTGCCGCTCGGCAGGGACGGGGGCAGGTCGCAGAGGATGAGCCGGCCGTTCTCGGCGTGGAGGCGATCCTCGATCTGCTTGAGCATGTGCACGGCCGTGAAATCCACGCTCTGGACGTGCTTGAGGTCGAGGATGAGGAAGCGCCGGGTCTTCAGGTCGGCCTCGATCTCGGTGAAGAGCTGGTCCGTGGTGCCGAAGAAGAGGCTGCCCTGGAGCTCGCACACCACGATCTGGGAGCTCAAGGCCTTGAGGCCCTCCCGCTCGGCGGGCAGGCGGCGCTGGCGCGAGGAGAGGTGGTCGCCGTAGATCTTGCGCCGGATCACGGTGCCGCGCATGAGGTCGCGGATGAAGAGGAGCGCTGCCAGCCCCAGGCCCGCGCCCGCCGCGGCGATGAGGTCCACGGTGACGGCCACCACGATGACGGTGGCGCTCACCGCGAAATCGAAGATGGTGGAGCGCTTGCGCAGGAGCGCGAGGCTCTTCCGGTCGAACATGCGCCAGGCCACCACCAAGAGGATGCCGGCCAGGGCGGGCAAAGGGATCCAAGCGACCAGGCGCTTGGCCAGGAGGAAGACCAGGAGCGCGAAGCTCCCGGCCAGCACGCCGGAGAGCCGGGTCCGGCCGCCCGAGTTGACGTTGACCAGGGTCGGGCCCATGGCGCCCGCCCCAGGCACCCCGCCCAGCACGGCTGAGGCGAAGTTGCCCATGCCTTGGCCGAGCAGGGTGCGGTCCGAGTCGTGCCGGGAGCGCGTCAAGGCGTCCACGACCACGCAGGTCTTGAGCGTGTCCACGGACAAGAGGATGGAGAGCGTGGCCGCGGGCATGAGCAGGGCCTTGAACCGGCTGGCGTCCAATCCTTTGACCGCGGACCAGCGCTCGGCCAGGGCGGACCAGAACCCGCTCGCCGCGACCGGCAGGGGACCCACCACCATGGCATTGTCCTGCAGGGTCCTCAGGGCCGGCCAGAAGAGGCTCGCGGCCCAGTAGGACGCGAGCCCCGCGCCGAGCCCGATCACGGGGCCCGGGACGGTCTCGGTCAGAAGCGGCGCCAGCGCCATCCCGGCGATGGCGGTCAGGCCCACGATGAGTCCCGGGCCGCTCCAGAGGGAGGGGGAGGCCAGGCCGGTCCAGACATCCATCCCCTCGGGCAGGACCAGGAGCTTGGGCGCCTGGCTCATGAAGATGAGCACCGCGACCCCGCTCAGGTATCCGGTCACGACCGGGTAGGGGATGTACTTGATGAGGCGGCCTCCGCCCACCGCGCCGTAGCCGATCTGGAGCGCGGCGCAGAGGAGTGCGGTCACCACGAGGCTGAGCGCCGCCTGCTGGGGAGGCTGCGAGACGCTCAAATGCGCGGCGAGCGCCGCCATGACCGCGGCCGCGGGGGCGCAGGGAGAGGAGATGAGCCGCGGGGCTCCGCCCGGGAGCGAGGCCACGATGCCCAGGGCCGAGGCGCCGATGAAGCCGGCGATCGCTCCCTCGGCGGCGTATTGCGTGCCCAGCGGCGCGAAGATGGCCACGCCGAAGGCCAGGGCCTGCGGCAGGGCCACGAGCATGGCGGCCAGGCCGCCCCAGGCATCCGAAGGCAGTGAGGCGTCCGCGCCCGGCGGGGGTTCCTTGGCCATGAAGGAGGAAAGCATACAAAACCTGACGCGGCTTGGGATTGCGCGGAATTGCTAGAATATTGGCGCGCGGAGAAACAGCATCCGCGCGCAGAACGGGGCATAGCTCAATCGGCAGAGCGCGTGGTTTGGGACCACGAGGTTCTCGGTTCGACCCCGAGTGCCCCGAAGATCTAGAGCGTCTGGCAGTCCGTCTCGAAGTCCAAATACTTGAGGCCGGTCAGGCCCTCGATGTCCCGGCGGATCCTCGCCAGGGCCGCCTCGACCTCTTGGCGCTTCCTGCCCGCCATGGCCAGGCCCAGCACGGCCTTCTGCCATAGGCCGTCCTCGTCGAGCTCGACCGCGGAGACATTGTGGCTGTTGCGCAGCCTGCGCAGCACGCTCGCAACCACCTGGCGCTTGTCCTTGAGGGACCGGGCCTCGGGCAGGTGGAGGGTGACGCGGGCCGAGGCCAGGATCATGGCTGAGGCGCGGAGGAAGCGGCGTATTTCGCGGCCGCGCGACCGCCGCGGCGGAGCTTGTTGCGACGCAGGCGCTCGAACTCTCTGAGCCGTTCGGAGGTGCCGGGGGACACCGTCATCTCGACGCGGTCCACCAGTTCCCTGAGGGCGAGGAAGCGGTTCACCGTCCGACGGCGGTCTTTCTGGCACCGCACCACGAGGTCCAGGGGAGCGTAGCGCAGCTGCACGCGGTTGGCGGTCTTGTTGATCTTCTGGCCGCCCTTGCCTCCCCCTCGGATGAAGCGCTCCTCGATGGCGGCCGGGGCGATGGCGAGCCTCTTGATCCTCGCGAGCAGGGCTTCGACCTTGCTCGGAGAGACGTCGAAGGATTCGTTGAGGTTCATAAAGGAAGGACCCCTCAGGTGTCCGATCTCAGGAAATCCAAGGGGCGAGGCCGCTCCAGGACCCGGAAAGAGGAGACCAGTTCGTCGAAGGCAGCCATGCACCCGGCCCTCTGCTTCCTGTCGCAGACAAAGCTCAGCAGGTAGGAGCGGGTCCGGCCCGGGACCAGGACGCCGCCGGTCAGGAGCTCGTAGTCGGCCTCCACGGTGCGCGCGGGCTCAACGATGCAGGGGGGGTCCGGAGTGGGCCCGATGCGGCCCAGTTCGATGTAATAATCGCAGGTGAAAACGAACTGCCCTGGATTCTTCCGCTTCATGTGCGCGAGGAACGCCTGTCTGTTCATGGTCACGGGAGGGATCTCCTGCTTGACGTGCTTGGAGCCTTCTCCCTCCACGCGCAGTGCCTCGAGCTTGTCCACCTTCACGACCTGGACCGACTCGGGAGTCCACTTGTCCACCGAGGCGCGCACGGAGTGGAAGAACCTCTCGGCGAGCTTGTCTTTGTCGCCCGCGGACACCTTGATGGCCGGGTGCGGGACGGTCGCGATGCTCATCTGCGGGGCGTAGCCGTCCGCGGAGGCCCCGGCGAAGGACCCGACGGCCCGCCCGCCGGCGGCGTCAGGCGTAGACTCCGTCCAATCCGCGCGGAATCCCGCTGGCGCCGCAGCCGCGAAACCTTGCCCGTTGTTCTTCTGCAGCGTGTCCGTGACAGGCAGTCCCTTGCCCGGGTAGATGAGCCAGCCTCCGATCGCGACAGCCGCTATGACGGCCGCGGCCGCGATGAGGCCGCCCATGCCGCCCTCGTCGGCCGAAGGGGGGACGGTCGGGGGGGCCGGCGCGAGCTTGGCAGCCTCGGCCTGGGACAGCGCGTCTATCGATTTCTCGGCTTGGCGCTTGAGGAACTTGGCGTAGACGATGCCGCATTGCGGGCATTCCGTCGCTCCTTCGGGCCGGTCGGCTTTGCAGTTCGGACATGAAGCGGGCATCTGGACCTTCCCCGAGCTATGTTCGCAGCAATCGTATCATAATCCTATCCCGGTTCCTGGGGGACGCCCATACGTTCCAGGCGACCGCGGGTAGTTAAGCGCCTCTGCCGGACTCCCGCCAGCGCCTTCTAATGGAGGAGGTCGGCGGCTAGGACATCATCTCAATATGAATTCCAGAGTCTCCCTTTGGTGTCGGTGTGGCTGCACGCGACGTAAATCTTGCCGTGGTCGCTGTTGGTCGGCTGATAACAGTAGTACATCCACCCGTAGCCATCGTGCCCGCAGGTGGCGCTGTGGCAAAGCACATTGTCGGTCGGCGGATGATAGGCCGCCGGATAGGAATTTGGAATCTTGCCGGCATATTTCGGGATCAGGCTGTCACTGAGCACGGTCTTGTTGTCGCCGTAGGTGGACGAGGGAAAGATGCCTTCGTTGTCCGCGTAATAGATGCTCAAGATCGAACGTAGGGCGCCGAGATTGCCCTTGGTCGTGCCCTCCTGGGACTTGCGCAGCAATCCGGCGAACTTCGGGATGGCGATGGCGGCGAGTATGCCGATGATCGAGACCACGATCATGAGCTCGATCAGCGTAAAACCCCTGGACCCGCGATCAACGAAGCGTATCATGGGGAAGCCGGAGCCGCCGCTGCGGCGGCGCCTTCCGGAACGGGGATGGGAATGTATTCAAGAGCGCTGTCCCCTTTCTTGCCGACGTTGACCACGACCTTCTGCCATGGGTCGGTGTGTTCGTTGAGATAGTGAAAGGCCCAACGGAACCGGGCGTCGGTGGACGGCTCCCGGCCCTTCAAGGTAAAGTTCGGCAAGATCGCGTTCTCGATCTCGCCTGCCGAGCAGAAACCCAGCAGTTTGATCTCGGCGATGGCCTTGGCCTGCTCCTCAGTGATGTCGGGAGGCTCGCGGTGGGTCAGCACCCAGCCCGCCCCGGCGGCCGAGGCCGCCACGATCGCGACAATCAGCTTCTTGGCGACGCTTCCACCGGGCAACGGCATCGCCCAATTATAGCAGACCACGCAAAGGTATGATACCATGAGGTCGGAGGGGCGCTTGAGGGTTTCGGGCGGCCCGGCGACTCACGATAATGCCGAATCATGTTTCATCCAGTCGCTTAGGCTTCTTGCCGGACTGGAGGCCGGCCCTGCTGGCGGCCGCGTTCGCGCTGGGCCCGGCCGCGTGCGGGCCCAAGGTCGCTGGGCAGAGGGTCTATGCCGCCGCGGTGGAGCGGGTTTATCGCGGGGAGTTCCGGGCCGCGGTCAGGGATCTGACCGCCCTGCTGCGCGACGACCCGAGGAACCCGCGGGCCTACTACCTGCGCGGCATGGCGCACCTTCAGCTCAAGAACTTCGGCCAGGCCGTGGCGGACCTCGGCCGCGCGGCCGATCTCGACCCGGGCCTCCAGGGCGCGCGCTACCAGATCGGCGTGGCGCGCCTGGAGCTGGGCGACCCCCTTGGCGCCCTGGCCGATCTCGACGCCGCTCTCAAGATCCGGCCCGACGCCCCGGAGATCCTCTACCAGCGGGCCGAGGCGCTTAGATCCCTGGGGCTGTCGAAGCGCGCGGAGGCGTCCCTCGACCGGGCGCTGTCGCTCAAGGCCGGTTTCCACGCGGCGCTGGTCTCCCGGGGGTACATCCGCTTGCGTCGGGACGACCTTGGGGCCGCCCGGGCCGATTTCGAGCGGGCGACGCGCTTGAGGCCCGCGGACAGCCAAGGCTATGTCGGCCGCGCGCGCGTGCTGCGCGCCTGGGGCCGGCGCGAGGACTTGGACCTTGCGGCCCGGGACCTTGACACGGCTCTCAAGCTGTCCCCCGGGAACGTGGAGCTCTACGCAGTGAGGGCCGGGGTCCATCTCGACCGCTACGACTTCGACGCCGCGGTGGCCGACTTCTCTGCGGCCATCAGGTTCAACCCCCGCAACGCCGACCTCCACATGAGCCGCGGGCGCGTGTACCGCGACATGGCCGTGGCCGACCGGGATGACGTCAGGCTCGCGGCCGCGGAGGGCGACCTCTCCCGCGCCATCGAGATCGCGCCGAAGCTGCGGCCCGCGTACTTCTTCCGCGGCAACGTGCGGGACCTCCGGGGAGACTCCAAAGGGGGGCTGGAGGACCGCGAGACGATCCTGCGGCTCCAGCCCAAGGACCCTGCCGGGTTCTCCGGGCTGTGCTCCTATTACTGCGACCAGCAGAGGTACGCCGACGCCGTCAGGAACTGCGACCGCGCCATCGAGCTCTGGCCCCGCTACGCCGATCCCTTGCGCCTGAGATGCCGCGCGCGGCGCCTGCAGGGGCGGTACGCCGACGGGCTCAAGGATTGCGACGCCGCCGTCGAGTACGCGCCTTTCTGGGACGACGCCTATTTCGAGCGGGGGCTGGTGCATCAGGGCCGCAAGGACTACCCCAGGGCCTTGACGGACCTGGAAACCGCCTCGAGGATCAACCCGCGCAGCAAGGCGGTGGCGGAGGCGCTCGCGGACCTGCGCAAGCGCTTCGGTCCCGGAGGGAAGCGGTGAGGCCGTCGCTGATCCTGTGCCTGCTCCTGGCCGGTTGCGCGGACAAGCCCATGGCCCCGGGCGCCAAGGCCTTGGAGGACAGCCTCGGGCTCGACCCGGCCGCGGCCGAGGGGGCGTTCGACCGCGCCTTGGCCGGCGACCCGAAGGACGCCTTGGCGCTCAATTGGCGGGGAAGGATGAAGCTCGACCGGCTGGACTTCCAAGGCGCGGCGGACGACTTCGGCGCGGCCCTCAAGCTGGACCCGGGCCTCGCGGCGGCCTGGTACAACCGCGGCAACGTGCGCATCGACCTGGGCGACCATCTCGGCGCCCTGGCCGACCTCAAGGAGGCGGCGCGGCTCGACCCGGGCTTGACCGGGGCCCCCTATTCGGCCGGAGTGGTGAAGCTCGCCATGGGAGACTGCATCGGGGCCCAGGAGGCCTTCGCCATCGCGTTCAACGCCGAGTCCTGGCTCATCCAATCCCTGCTCAAGCGCGGCGAGGCCTTCTCGTGCCTGGGCGACCCGGTCGAGGCCGTCGGCCTGTTCGACAAGATGATCAAGTACGAGCCTGCCTCGTTCTCCGCACGTGTCTCCAGGGCCGGGGCCAAACGCGAACTCCTGGACTATGCCGGCGCGGTCGAGGACTACGCGGAGGTCATCCGCATGGCCCCGGACCTGGTCCTGGGCTACCAGGCGCGCGCCCAGGCGCTCGACGACTCTCAGAGGGAAGAAGCCGCGCTCCTCGACCTGGACAAGGCCGTCTCGATCGAGCCGGAGGACGGCCGGCTCTACGAGGCTAGGGGACACGTCCGCTACCACCTGAAGCGGTACGCCGCGGCCGTCGCTGATTGGGAGGCCGCGAAGAGGCTCAACCCTCGGCGCGGCAGGAATCTCGAGGCCTACATCGACTACGCGAGGAAGAAAGCCAAGGGCGGCTAGTGTTGCGACCGCCGCTTGCTTGCCCCTTGGGAGGCCCGGATTTGAGCCGGATGCGAGGCGCGAAGAGGGAGGATACCGGGCGTATCCGACCGACGAGCAACGCGGCAGCCGGCCAAAGACGGGCCTCCGCGCTACTTAAGGAGAAACGATGCGCTTGCCGAGTGATTTCCCTAAAGAGCGCGGCCGGTCGCTTTCGGGCTGCGACTTCGTCGCTCCTCGCTCCCATAGCTACGGCTATGCTCGCTCGTCGCTTCTCGTCTCGCGCCGAAATCGACCGGCCCAAGGGGCAAGCAAGCGGCGGTCGCAACACTAGAGCCTGCCGTCAGCGGTTCTGCGGCCGGCCCAGTAGACTCCGGCGACCACCGAGACCGGCGCGAGGATGAGCCCGCCGATGAGGCCGCAGGGGCCGGCCCTCTTCGGCAGGGCCTTCCTCAGCCTTGCGCCTTCCGTCAGCATCCGGCTCGACGACCAGGCTCGAACGCGCCGGCGCACCCTCCATCTCGCGCCCAGGACCAAGGCGGCGAGCGGGAGCAGCCTAGCGCTGCGACGGACGCTAGAACATGGCATGGATGCCTCCCACTAGCACCGCGGGCACGAAGAGGATCACGGCCAGGAGCCCTCCGGCGATCTTGCCCGGCACGCCCTTGGTGAGGAGCTTGATGGCCGGGCTCATCACCTCGAGGAAGCCTTGGCTCAGCCTCGAGTAGAAGCCGTCCTAGGACGGCGAGTCGTCGAGCTCGGAAGCGAGCCCCGCCGGAGATGGAGCCCGCGGCTCTCTCCAGCCGGACGCCCCGGGCCTCGGCGGCCTGAAAAGCGCCGCCCTCAGGTCCGGCGTGAGCACGCTGCGGCCATGCGGCCGGCAAGAGGGCTAAGACCGCGACGGCGCTAATCCTCATAGACCTTGAGCTTGCCTCCCGTTCGCTCGAGGACCACCTTCTTGCCGCTGTAGAGCTCGAAGGAGCAGGGCTTGCCTTCGGGTTGGTCCAGCGGTGCGGGGTGCCGTACCTGGGGGGCAGGCCCTTGGCCGTTTCCTCGGCCACGACCTGCGTGAGCATCTTCTTCGTCTCCTGGGGCTTGATGGGGTTGAGGCGGCCCTCGATGACCAGCTTGCCGTTCTCGATCTCGACCAGGAGCCGCTCAACCTCCTCGGCGGGGAGGTCCGAGGCGAGCACGGCCTCGGCCGTTGGGAGGCGGCTGGGCTCCGGCGGGAGCACGGGGTTGACGGCCTCGAACCGGTGGCGGCCTTTGTCCAAGGAGGTCTTGCCCGGGCCCGTGATCTGCCTGCCGATGGCTCCTGGGATCTCCTTGGTGTAGACCAGGAGGCACACGTCTCCCTGGCAGTCGGCCAGCTTGTAGCCTTCCTGGCGGTAGTTGAAGGCCAGCTCGACGCTTTCGTCGATGAGGAGCTCGTCTTGGTCCGCTTGCGCGAACCAGCGGGAGTAGGCCTCCAGCCTGCCGGCGACGACCGGCCGCAGCCGGATCAACGCCCCGCCGCCCGCATGATCGCCGCCGCCTCCAGGTCGAGCCTGTAGGTCCGCGAACTTCCCTATGATGCCGCGAAAGTCCGCGGGCCTCTTTTCGAGCTCCTCGCTGAAGAATATCTGCGGCCGGCCTCCCGGCGGCCCGGGTCGGAGGCGTCTTCGGCCCATGTCAGCCGGAACAGCACCGGGGGACCTTCCGCCCCGCTTCGGACGTCTACGCCGTGGGCATCTGTCTTTACGAGATGCTGACCGGCGTCCTGCCCTTCCGGGGTCCGGACTTCTTGGCGATGCTTGCCGACAGCACGGAGTTCCTCCGGCAGCTCAAGGAACTCTGATCTCCGCCGGATCCTTCGGGAAGCCTCAGACCTCGTCCCAGGGGATGGCCTGCATGCTGAATGTTAACGTGATCTATTTACAACCCGTGCCGGGCTCGATATACTTGGGGACCATGAGAAGAACCATCTGGACGCTCGGTTTCCTCGGCGCGGCCTGCGCTTCCGGCGCCTGCGCCTTCGGCGCGGGCGCCGCGGCCAGGAACGACACCTTGGTCTCCGCCGAGATGGGCGAGATCACGAGCTTCGACCCGGCCTACGCCTACGATGCCTTGAGCATGAGCCTGCTCCTCAACGTCTACGACACGCTCATCGGGTTTAAGGGGGAATCCTTGAGCGAGTTCGAGCCCCTGCTCGCGGCCAAGGTGCCCAGCGTCAAGAACGGGCTCATCTCCAGAGACGGGCTGACCTACCGGTTCCCCATGCGCAAGGGCGTCAAGTTCCACGACGGCTCGCCGGTCACGGCCGAGGACGCCCGCTACTCCACCCTGCGCTTCATGCTGATGGACCGCTCGGGCGGCCCCTCGGCCCTTCTGCTCGAGCCCATCCTGGGGGTGAGCTCGACGCGGGACTTAAGCGGGACGCTCAAGGTGGACTTCGGCCGGGCCGAGAAGGCCGTGAGGGTCGAGGGGAACGACCTCGTCATCAAGCTCGCGCGGCCCTTCGCTCCGTTTATGTCCCTCATGGCGCGCTGTTCCTATGTCGTGCCCAAGGCCTGGGCCGCAGGCCCAGGGGCCGCGAGCCGCGGGGATTGGGACGGCACGGCCGCGGGCCTGCCGGGGTTCAACAACCCGAGCCGGCCGACTTCCTATCTCCATGAGAACGTCAACGGCGCCGGCCCCTTCAAGCTCGAGCGTTGGGACCGGACCGGCAAGTATGCGGTGCTGGCCCGCCACGACGGGTATTGGAAGGGGCCGGCCGCCCTCGCCCGGATCATGGTCAAGACCGTGCCCGAGTTCTCGACGAGGAGGCTCCTGCTCGAGGGCGGCGACGCCGACATCATCGAGACATCGAGGGCGTACGTCGCGTCCTTGACGGGCTTGAAGGGGGTCCGCGTCGTCGACGGCTTGAAGCGCCTCTCGACGGACCCGTCTTTCTTCTTCACCTTCAGGATCAATGCGGCCGGCAATCCCGACATCGGATCGGGGAAGCTGGATGGAGAAGGAATACCTCCTGATTTCTTCACGGACAAAGACGTGCGCAAAGGGTTTGCGCGCGCATTCGACTACGACCTGTTCCTGCGCGACACCTTCAAGGGCACGGCGGCCCGCGCCAAGGGGCCGGTGCCCCCGGAGCTGCCAGGCTACGACCCTGGTCAGCCCTTCTTCGTCCACGACGCCAAGAAGGCCGAGGATCACTTCAGGAAGGCATGGGGCGGCCAGGTCTGGGAGAAGGGGTTCCGGTTCACCCTGTCCTACAACGTCGGAGGAGACCTGCGCGAGGCCGCCTGCCAGCTCATGAAGAGGAACGTCGAGTCCTTGAACCCCAAGTTCCGGGTGGACCTGCGCGGGATCGACTGGCCCTCGTTCCTGGACAAGGCCCAGCGGCGCATGCTCCCGATGTTCTCGCGCGGCTGGGAGGCGGATTTCGCCGACGCCCACAACTTCGTCTACGCCTACTACCATTCGGCCGGCCGCTACCCGTCGGCCTTGGGCTTCTCCAACCCGGAGCTCGACGAGCTCATCGAGGCCGCGGTCCGGGAGGTCTCGCCCGCGAAGCGCGCGGCCCTCTACCGCAGGATCCTGGCCAAGGGCTACGACGAGGTCCCCGCCATCGTGACCGTCCATCCCCGCGGGGTGCGGTCCATGAGGGATTGGGTGCGGGGCTTCTACGCCAACGCCGTGCACATGGGGAACTACTACTACCCCATGAGCAAGCGATGAGCGCCCGGCTCGAAGCCAGGGCCGCCAGGGTCGCCGCGGCCTTGAAGAAGCTCTACCCCGACGCGGCCGTGGAGCTCGACTACAGGACGCCGCTCGACCTCCTGGTGGCGACCATCCTCTCCGCCCAGTGCATGGACAAGCGCGTCAACGTCGTGACCAAGGGCCTCTTCGCCCGGTTCAAGGCGGCCGGGGACTACGCCCAAGCCGATCCCGCCGAGCTCGAGGGGATGATCCGTTCGACGGGCTTCTTCCGGGCCAAGGCCGCCTCCATCCAGGCCGCGGCCAGGACCCTGGTCGCCGAGTTCGGCGGCGAGGTGCCGGACACCATGGAGGGGCTCCTGAAGCTCAAGGGCGTGGGCCGCAAGACCGCCAACGTCATCCTGGGTTCGGTCTTCGGCAAGGCCGAGGGCATCGTGGTGGACACCCACATGAAGAGGGTCGCCTTCCGGCTGGGCTTGACCGAGAGCAAGGACCCGGAAGAGATCGAGAGGGACCTCATGGCCCTGGTGCCCAGGAAGGGCTGGATCTTCTTCAGCCAGGGCATGGTCTGGCACGGCCGCAGGGTCTGCCGCGCCGTCGGACCCGAGTGCCCGTCCTGCGCCTTGGACAAGCTCTGCCCCAAGCGAGTATGCTAGATTAGACGCCGGGTCTCCCGCGCCATGGTTCTGAACTGGATCTGGTTCTCCTTCTTCATCGTCGCCTTCGCCGTCGCCCTCGTCAAGCTGGTGCTGTTCCAGGACCTGCAGGTCTTCACGGCGATCGTGGAGAGCACTTTTGAGATGTCGAAGACGGCCTTCAACATCTCGATCGGCCTGACCGGCGTCATGTGCCTGTGGCTCGGCGTCATGAAGATCGGGGAGAAGGGCGGGGCCGTGGGCATCCTGGCCGGGCTGGTGAGCCCCTTCTTCAAGAAGCTCTTCCCCGGCGTTCCGGACAAGCACCCGGCCCACGGCTCCATCATGATGAACTTCGCGGCCAACATGCTGGGCTTGGACAACGCGGCGACCCCCCTGGGCCTCAAGGCCATGAAGGAGCTCCAGGCCTTGAACCCCGAGCCAGACACGGCCACCGACGCGCAGATCATGTTCCTGGTCCTCAACGCCTCCGGGCTCACCCTGATCCCGATCAGCATCATGGTCTACCGCGCCCAGCTGGGCGCGGCCAACCCCGCGGACGTGTTCCTGCCGATCCTCCTGACCACGACCGTCGCCACGCTCGTCGCTCTGGTGGCCGTGGCCTTCGTCCAGAAGATCAACCTCCTGGACCGGGTGATCCTCTCCCATATCGGGGTCCTCATCGCGCTGGTGGTGGGCCTGCTGGCCTGGTTCTCGATGCTCTCCAAGGACCAGATCACGGCCTACTCCAACGTGACGAGCAGCCTCATCCTCTTCTCCGTCATCTGCGGCTTCCTGGTCATGGCGGCCCGCAACAAGGTGAACGTCTACGAGGCCTTCATCGAGGGCGCCAAGGAGGGCTTCAACGTGGCGGTGACAATCATCCCCTACCTCGTGGCCATGCTGGTCGCGATCGGGGCCCTGCGCTCCTCCGGGGCCATGGACATGCTGATGGGGGGCGTGCGCCGGCTGGTCGCGGGCCTGGGAGGCGACACGACGTTCGTCGAGGCCCTGCCCACCGCCTTCATGAAGCCGCTCAGCGGGGGCGCCGCGCGCGGCATGATGGTGGACGCCATGAAGACCTACGGGGCGGACTCCTTCGTCGGGAGGCTCGCTTGCGCCTTCCAGGGCGCCACCGACACCACCTTCTACATCATCGCGGTCTACTTCGGCTCGGTAAGCGTGCGCAGGACGCGCCACGCCGTCGCCTGCGGGCTCATCGCCGACCTCGCCGGCGTCTTCGCCGCCATCCCCATCGCCTACCTGTTCTTCCGCTGACCCCGGGGGGGCTTGGGCTTGGCCGCCCGAGGGACGGCGCTCTTGGCCCGGCCCCGGGGTTTCTCCAAGGCGAGGAACTCCGATGGCGGCTTGCGGACCGCGGCCTGGGCCGAAGGCCCGGGGGCCGCGGGCTGCCGGAGGTTCTTGCGCAGGAAGCGCCAGAGCCCCTCGACGATGGCCTGGCTTAAGCCGTCCTGGAACTTGGCCTCGGTGATGAGCGTCTCAACCTCGGGCAGCATGATGTAGGCCGACTCGAGGAGCGCCGAGGGCATCTCGGTCAGGCGCACGACATGGAAGTCGGTGAAGCGGAACCCCTCGCTCGGGAGGGGGATGCGGTCGCGGTACGAGAGCTGGAGCTCCCGCGCGAGCTCGACGCTCTGGGGCTGATGGTGGTAGATGGAGAAGCCCCTCGCCGCGGCCCTCGGATCCACGCCGGCCGGCAGGGCGTTGAAGTGGAGGCTCAGGAAGACGTCGCCCTTGTTCTCCACCGCGATCTCGGTCCTGCGGGCGAGCGGCACCACCTCGTCGGCCGAGCTCCTGGTGAGGACCACCGCCGCTTTTTCGCGGACGAGCCGTTCCTTGACGCGCTGGGCTAGGCCGAGGTTGAGGTCCTGTTCCCGCGTCAGGAGAGGGCCGATGCCGGCGGCGTCCTGCGCCGAGTGCCCGGGGTCGAGGATGACCGTGAGACCCTCGAAGAGGCTCTTGCGGCCCGCCCTCGGCACGCGGCGCAAGGTCAGGACGTAGCGGTCCGGGGCCCTGCGCAGGGAATAGCCCCAGAGCTTCTCTCCGGGCTTGAGATGGATGAAGACCGAGGCCTTCTGAGCTCCCTCCTGCCTCCAGCGGATCTCGCGCACGAAGGAGTCGAGCTCGTCATAGACGATCCAGTTGACGTGCTCGCGGGTGTAGTAGAAGGAGACCTTGACGAGCCCGGCCTCCTGGCTCACCACGACCGGGACCGGCGCGCCCACGGTGAATTCCACCTCGGCGTGGGTGTCGGACGAGCGCACGATGATGGTCTCGAGCTTGGCGGACGGCGGCGGGGCGCCCTCGGGCGCGAGTTCCACGCCGGCCTCGTCGATCCAGGCCTCCTCGGTCTCGGTGAGGCGCGCCCTCCAGCGGGCGCCGGCCTTCCCGTCGAGCAGGAACCTCGTGCCCTGCTGGAAGAAGTAGAGCTGGCCCGCGTTCGGGCCCGACCGCGTTCCCGCGGTCTTGGCTTGGATCTGCCCGACGCGCCAAATGCCCTGGTCGGCGGTGAGCCGACCAGGGGCCGTTGCCCTCGCCTTTCCGAATCCGGGATGTCTGTATGAGAATTCGATCTCCTTCTCCTCGCATTGGTCGGCCGGCCCGATCCGGTACGCCCCGACATAGTACCCGCCGGTCCTGGGCGAGTCCTTGAGATGCTCGGCGAAGTAGACGGCCGGGTCAGGCCCGGGCGTCTCGACCATGGGGAGGTCCTCGGCGAGGCCCTTGATGCGGAAGGTCATGGCGCCTCCCGGCTGGGCCCAGGCCGCGACCCTGACCCAGTCGCGGGCCTTGAGGAGGAGGTCCGCCTCTGGGGCGACCGGCAGGACCGCCGCCTTCCCGTGCGGCGGCGGCCCCGGCGGGCTTGCGACCACGATGTCCCGGGTGCCTGCAACGACCGCCCCTCCCGACGCGAATTCGGCGCGGATGGTGAAGGTGCCGGGCTCCACCGCGATGAACTTGAGGAATTGGCCGCGTTCCGTGAGCGCCGTCGCCGACGCCGGAACAACGGCAGCGTAGGATTCCGCAGCCGTCGAAATGGCCAGCGGCTCGGCTCGGCCTGGTCCGCCTCCGGGGAGGGCGGCGTGGAGGACAGCCGAGGCCCAGAGGATCATGCCGGGGCCGGTCGTCATCTCGTCCTCCTATCGGCATCCGCGGGTTTCGGCGTCGGCGACGACAGGAAAGAACGGACGGCGTCGCCGTAGGCGGCGCCGGATTCCAAGAACCCGTCGTTGTGGCCGCCCTTCATCTCGAAGAAGGTCTTGGGCTGGGGCGCGGCGTCGAAGAGCGTCCTCCCCATGTCGAACGGGACGATGTCGTCCTGCGGGCTGTGCATCACGAGGACCGGGACATCCAGCCGGGCGATCTTGGAGAGGTTGTCGTAGCGGAAGCGCACCATCCACCGGACCGGCAGGAAGGGGAACAGGCGCCGTCCCATCTCCACGACAGAGGTGAAGGGGCTGTCCATGATGAGGCCGGCGCAGGGATGGCGCAGGGCCGAGTCGAGCGCCACGGCCGCGCCCAAGGACTCGCCGTAGAAGACGATCCGCTCCGGGGGGGTCCCTTTCGTCCGCGTTAGCCAGTCGTAGACGGCGTCGGCGTCCGCGTAGGTTCCGGCTTCGCTGGGCCGTCCCGTGCTCTTGCCGTAGCCCCGGTAGTCATAGAGCAGGACCGAGGCCCCGGCCCGGCGGAAGATCATGAGCTTGTCGAGCCTCATCGAGATGTTGCCCCCGTTGCCGTGTGAGAACAGGAGCACCGGGCTCTCCGGACGGTCCGAAACGAACCAGCCATGGACGGCGACGCCGTCGGCGGTCTCGGCGCGGACCTCCTCGAACTTGAGCCCCGCGCTCGCCGGGTCCATGTCGAGCGTCCGTGAGGGGAAATAGATGTTGGCGCGCTCGAACCAGCGAAGGCCCAGCCAGAGGGCTCCCGCCAACCCGACGCCCCAGAGCGCGTGGTGGAGGGCGGTCTGGCTGGCCGGTGAGCTCACGTCAGCGCTGGAACTGGGTGATGTCCTGGAAGGTGATGCCCGCGCCGGACATGTTCCCGTCCGGGTCCTGCAGGAGCAGGGTGCCGTAGCCCAGGAGATGGTCGGCGCCGTCGTGCTTCCAGCTCAATTCCTGGCGCTTGACCGTGTGCCGCGTGGTCACGGTCTTCATCAGTATCTCGGCCATCTCGGGGATGTGCTGGAGCACCTGGTGGACCGGCAGGCTCAGCGGCAGGTCCGGACTCAAGCTCAGGATCTTCTTGGCGGCCGGGTTGATCAGGACCGTCCGCCCCTGGAGGTCCACGGCCAGGAAACCTCCGCCCAGGTTCTGCAGGACGCTCGAGTGGTAGGAGGAGACCTTGCTGACCATGGACTCGAACCGCAGGGCCCTCATCATCACCAGGCTCATGCGGCAGGCGGACTCGGCGAACCGCATGTCCTCCGCGCTGAACGTCCCGCCCCCTCCGGGAGAGGAGGACGACGGCCCTCCGGGGACCTGCCGTCCCGGCGGCAGGCTCCGTCTGTTCAGGAGTTCGATGACGCCGACGAGGTCCAGGCGGTCCATGAGGGGGACGGCGAGGATGTTCCTGGTCGTGAAGCCCGTGATCTCGTCCACCTTGGCCAGGAAGCGGGCGTCGTCGTAGGCGTTCTCGATGATGATGGTCTCGTGGTGCTTGGCGACCCACCCGCACACGCCCTCCCCGATGGCGATGGGCATCTCCAGGAGCTTGTCCGCGGCCACGCCCAGGGAGTAGCGCGCGATGAGCTTGCGCTCGCGGGGGAGGTAGAGGAAATAGGTCGCGGCCTCGGCGTCGAGGGCCACGGCGAGCTTCTCCAGGACCCTGCTCCAGACCCTCTCCTCATCCGTCTCCCGGACCTGGGAGAGGAACTGCAGGATGTCGTAGAAGGCCGCCAGGTAGCCGCCGCTCAACGGGGTCTTCATGGGAAGCGATTCTACTTTTTCTGGCACGACCCAAACAAATATAATCCTAGATGGAATGATCGCATCCCTGCTCGCGGTCTGCGTCCTCGGCTTGCCCGCGTGGGCGGCTCCTGATCCGATCGTAGTCAGGTACCCGGAGGAGGGGGCGACTCTGCCCGCGCTCACGGCCACGTACGTCATGGGCGCGGTCATCGACGCGGATGCCCCCTTCAGCATCAACGGCAGGCCGGTCAAGCCTCACCGCACCGGCGGGTTCCTGGCCTACGTGCCCGTGAGCACCGGGAGCTTCAGCCTGGCGTGCGAGCTCGCCCTCGCGGGCGGGACCAAGACGCTCGTGCGGACCGTCCTGGTCTTGGGCCCGCCGGCCGGGCTCCCGCCGGGGCCCGCGGCCATCGAGGCATCCGGCGTCGAGCCTTCCTCCGATGTCGGACTCGAGCCCGGGGACTGGCTTTCCGTAGGGCTGCGCGGCACGCCGGGCCACCGGGCGGAGTTCCAGACCGCCGGCCGCCGGAGGAAGCTTCCCATGGCCGAGACCGCGCCCGGGGTCTATCAGGGCGCGGCGCGGGTGGAGGCCGAGGACTTCCCCGAGCCGGCTCCGGTGCGGTTCCAGCTCACGGACGCCGGCGGCCGCCGCGCGGGCGCTTCCTCGTCGGGCAAGGTGGCGGTCATCGCCGGGACGCCGGCCGTCGTGGCGGTGAGGTCGGACGAGCCCGTCAATGTCCGCAGCGGCCCGGGAACGGGATACCTCATGTTCCCTCCCGTGGGAACGAGGTTCCTGGCCTCGGGACGCGTGGGCAAGGCCGTGAGGCTGGAGCTCCCCGCCGGGGCCGAGGGGTGGATCGACCAGGGCCAGGTGGAGGTACTGCCCGCCGGCACGCCGCCTCCCCTGGCCAGGCTCCATTTCGCCCGGACCGCGGCCGGCAAGGATGCCAGCTTCGTGCTCCTCGGCCTGACGGAGAAGGTGCCGTTTCTCATCGCGCCGGGGGAGGACCTTGGCTCCGTGGTGGTGCGCCTGTTCTACGCCGAGGCCGGCACGGACTGGGTGGTCTACGACTCCTCGGACGCCTTCGTGCGGGAGGTGAGCTGGAAGTCCCCTGCCGGCCAGACAGTGGAGGTCACGGTGGCGCTCGCCTCCCCCGGGAGGCTCTGGGGCTACGGCGCCTCCTGGGAAGAGGGCGCCCTCAGGATCGAACTGCGCCATCCCCCCCGGATGACCCGACCCGGCCTTAGGCCGGGGCGTGGAGCCCCTGCGGGGCTCCACGCGGGGGCTTCGGTTTTCGCGGGCCGGGTCGTGGTCCTGGACCCGGGCCACGGACCGTCCGCGCCCGGGGCCATCGGCCCGACCGGCGTGCGCGAGGTCGACGTCAATTTCGCCGTCGCCATGCAGCTCGAAAGCATGCTGGAGAGGGAGGGCGCCTCCGTGCGCCTGACGCGCTCGCGCGACTCGGACGCGAGCCTCTCCGAACGGGCGCGCGTCGCCCGGGAGAGCCGGCCGGACCTCTTCGTCAGCATCCACAACAACAACCTTAACGAGGCCGCCAACCCCTTCGCCTACCCCCACGGCTACTCGGTCTTCTACTACCATCCGCACAGCATGGACCTGGCGCGCCACGTCCACCGCTCCTTCCAGCGCTCCATCGGCCTGCAGGACGAGAGGTTGCGCTTCGGCGATCTCTTCATGGCGCGCGTCTCGGAGATGCCGGCGGTGCTCGTGGAGGGCGCCTACATGACCTACCCGGAGCAGGAGGAACTGCTGAACACCCCTGCCTTCCAGAGGCGCATGGCCGCGGCCGTGCTGGAAGGCATGCGCGGATTCTTGCGGGGTTCCCCGCGTTGAGATGGCCGACTGGCTGAGCGCGCCGAGCCTGGTGGCGGCGTCGTCGGCCGTCCTGGGCGTGTGCGTGCTCGCAGGGCTCCTGGTCTCGGCCCCCCGTCTGGCCGGGGCCTTCCGGGGGACGCGGCTGCCCGCCATCCTCGCCATGGTCGTGATGGCCGGCCTGCATCTTTGCCTGGTCAAGCCTCGCCTGCCGCACACCATCTGGCACGAGCACCGCGCAGGCTCCTATCTGGAGAGCGTGCTGTCCGGGCCATGGCAGCAGGCTGGCGTGACCCTCCACGGCCCGGCCTTCCCGCTCGCGATGAGGGCCCTGCGCGGGGTCCTGTCCAGCGAGATGTGCGTCTTCTCCTGGAACTACGCCCTGTCCGTCTCCTCGGCGTGTGTCCTGTTTCTCCTCCTGCGGCTGCTTGCCGGCAAGGCTTCGCCCGGCCTCATCGGCGCGGCGATGCTGCTGAGCCTTCCGGCGCACAACCGCCTCTCCACCACGGAGACCGAGTTCATCCTCCTGGAGTTCCTCTCCTTGGCCTGCTTCCTGTTTTTCTGCCTGTGGCGCCGCACCCGGGACCGCAGGTTCCTCGGCCTGGGCCTCGGCTGCGTGGCCCTGGTCATGCAGACCCGGGCGGAGATGATGGCCCTGGCGCCGGCCGTGCTCCTGGTCTATCTGGCGGTCCTGCGCCGGGACCTGCCTGCGGGCTTCCTGCGGTCCCGAGGCGTCTGGGCCGCGGCGGCCCTCGCGGCCGCGCTCTGCGTGCCGAGAGCGGTCCAGGTCCTTGCCTGGGGAGGGGAACGGACCGCCGACGTGCTGACGAACCCGTTCGAGTTCTTCGGCCCAGGTTGGAGGACGCTCAATGTCTTCCTCGACACGGGCTTCACGCCGGTCGCGTACATCGGGTTGGCCGTCCTCGGCATGAGCTTCCTCGTGCTCCAGAGCCGGGCCCTGTCCTTGGCAACCGCTTTCCATCTCTACTTCCTGAGCCAGTACTACTACAGGCACTTGGACTGCCTTTCGCTGAAGGTGCGCACGGGCCTGGCCACCCAATATGTCTTCGTGGGCCTGGCCGCCTTCGGCGCGTGGCGGCTGGTAGGCGGCCTGCCCAAGCGCTGGATCAACGCTTCCTACGCCGGGCTCGCGGTCCTGATCCTCGCGTCGCCGTTGCCCTACCGGGCGTTCCTGACCAAGCTCTATGTGAGCCAGCAGGAATTCGGCTTCCTGCAGAGGGCCGCTCCTTCGCTGCCTGACGACGCGGTCGTGGCGCAGCTGAGCACGGAGGAGGTTTGGAGCCTCGCCCCGGTCTTCGGACCGACGACCGATCATGAGAAGCTCATCCGCCTGACCGCCGGCAAGCCCGTCAGGGTCATGGATGTCAGCGACTTCCTCGCGAAGGCGAAGGGCGCCGGAGGCGCGGTCGAGGCCGGCGGCGCGGCAAGAGGCGACGCCGCGCTGTACTTCTATAGGGGAGTGAACTGTTTCAAGGAAGATGGGGCCGAACATCCGCTCTGCCTGGCCATGGGGAGCAGGTTCAAGTTGGCGCCCGCGGGACCCGGGACTTCGGCCCAGGCCTTGGTGAAAGGGGAGAGCCTCTCCCCTGAATCCATGCCCGCGGCCGGCGGGGTCATCGGCTTCTTCGAAGTCCGCGGGGCCGTCCTTGACGCGCCGCCGCGGGAGGAGGACCTGGCGGTCGAGGCGCGAGAGAAGGAGGCGGCGCTCGTGAAGCCGGATTCCTGGGCGGTCGGCGCGGGGGTCGGCTGGGCAAGGCTGCTGGCGCGTTCCGGCTCAGAGGTCCTAGCCAAGAAGCTCTTGAACCCGCTCGCGCGGTCCGGCCGCACCCAAGGGGACCTCGCGGCCATGGGCAGGCTCTGCCTGGAGCTCGGAGAGCCGCGGCGGGCCGCGGACTTCCTGGTCCGGGCGGCGTCCATGCGGCCCGAGCAGGCCGGCCTGTGGCTGATGGCGGCTCAAGCCTCGTTCCAGGCAGGAGACAAGGCCGCGGCGCTCGCCGCGGTCGCCAGCTGCCGCGCCTCGGAGCTCGACGCGGAGGCTGAAGCGCGGCTGGCGGTGCTGCTCCAGGACCTGGGCGAACGCCGGCGGGCGCTCGAGGTCATGGACCGTCTGGTCCGCGGGAATCCGCGCAGGGCCAGGTTCCTGTGCGACCGCGGGGTCTTGAACGCCCTGCTGGGCCGTCGGGACCAGGGCTGGAAGGATGCCATGGCCGCGACCTCGGCCGACCCCGGCTACCTCCCGGGATACTTGGCGCTGGGAGCTCTGGCGGACACCCCGGAGCGCCGCAGTCAGGCCCTCAGGGTCATGGGCCGGGCGCTCGAGCCCAAGGCCGGGCTCAGGGAACCGGCGTTCCTGAAGGCGCTGCGCTCGGAGGCTGCGCGGCTAGCTCCTGCGCGTAGGTCCGGTAGAGGTCGACCAAGTCCCGGTAGTAGTCGTCCTTGACCTTGAGCGCCTTGTCCTTGAGATGGGAGGGCTTGCCGTCCGTGAGCCAATCCGCGAAACGCTTGGTGCCGGAGAGCCAGTGCCGGGCCCTCTTCAGCGCGGGAAGAAGGTGCCGAAGAAGACCCTGCGGCGAGGGCGCTTCTTCTCGGTCAGGTCGGTCACGATGCCTCCGTCTTCCAGGGACGGCCGGGGAGCTCCGAAGCGCTCCATGAACGAGGTCTGGAGCACTCCGCCCGCGGACCGGCGGCTCTCGATGAGGGAGTCCGAGCCCGCGAACATCATCACGTGCGTGATGTCCTTGGACCCGGCCGATTCGGTGAGGAAGACCAGGTCCCCGGGCCGCAGGTCCGACGGGGAGAGCCGCGAGCTCTTGAGCATCTGGTCCTGGGCGTCGCGCGGGATCTCCATGCCGGCGACGCGATAGGCGAGGCTGGTGAGGCCCGAGCAGTCCACGCCGGGGAAGGGACCGACCGCGGCTCTGCCGCCCCACACATAGGCGGCGCCCATCAGGAGCCCGGCGGCCTTGAGCACTCGAGAGCGGACCTCGGGCTCAGGCTCGGCCGAGGGCCCGAGCGGGGCGAGGTCCCTGCTCGGCAGGAGGCTGGTACGGCCGTCGAGGAGGCGGATCAGGGAGCTTTCCCCGCGGTCTTCAAGGAAGACGACCTTGGTGCCCATGGAGAGCTCCGCGCCGCAAGGCGGCGCGGAGAATGTCGTCCTCAGCGAGGACACGACCGCGTCCGCTCGCATGGGCTCGCGGTAGAGCAGGTCGCTCGCGCGGACCCAGCCGCGGTAGCCCTGGCCATGGGAGGCCTGCCCTGGCAGGCCCCGCGACAAGGCCTCTTGTTCGACGGCCAGCACTTGGACCCAATCGCCCTTGGCCTCGAGGGGCTCGACCGCTTCCCCATAGAGGAGCTGGGAGAGGCGGCTGGGGTCGAGCGGGCCGGGCTTCTTCGCCGGCTTGGGCTTGGCGCGCAGGTCGGTCGCGGGAGCGCCCACGGTCATGGTCCGCCGGAGCGGTTCTCCTAGAAGGTACGCCACCCCCCGCTTGTTGACCCGCCAGGCGCGGTGGAACTCGCGCCGGCCGTAGACCCTGCGCACGCTCGCGGGTTCGGGCGCGGCAGGATCCATGACCACGAGGTCGCCCTGCGGGGTGAACCCGGATACGACCGCGAGGTGGCCTTTGGTCTCGTCGAGCGGCGCGCCGGGCATCTCACCCTTGCCGAAGGTGAGGCTCACGACCACGGGCCGCCCGGCCGCGATCTCGGCTTGAAGGTCCTCGATGGACTCGAGCCGGCTCACCCAGGCTTCAAGGCCGAAGTCCGCCGCCGCCGCGACGTTGAAAGGCCAATCGCCGAAGATGCCGGTGCTGTGGTCCTTGACCCTCTGGGCTACCTTCAAGGTCGGGCGCCGGGCGCCCCAGAATCCGAGGACCATGGCCAGCGAGGTCGGGCTGCAGATGTCCCATTGCAGCTCGGCGGGCTCCTTGAACTGCGACCTGGGCTCGACCGCGAGTTCGCGTATCCAGGGCCCGTCCCGGAAAGCCGGCGGCTCGGGCGGGGCATCCGCGTCGCAGACGGTCACCGCTGCCAGGCGCAGGAGCGCGGGCTTGCGGCCGGCCTCCAGCTCCACCCGGTATTGGAAAGCCCCGGCCTTCCTTGAGAGCTTGAGCGTGTCCACCTCCACGCGGCCGAAGGCGTTCTCCTGGGCCGGGGGCGAGGCGAAGCTCGCGGTGGCGGTCCCGACCAGGAACCAAGGCGACCATTCCCCGGCTCGTCGCACGCGCACGCTCATGCGCAGGGAAGCGTCCTCGGGGAGGCGCGCGTTCCAGGATGCCACGATGTCGTCGAACGCTCCGGGGGTCTCGATCTCGGGGGACTCAAGGAAGCCGCGCCCGCGGCGGGGGGCCCGGACGAGCCCGTCGCGCAAGGGAACGGGCTCCAGGCCCTCGATGCCGGCCCGGGCGATGTCGAGCGGAGTCCGATGCGTGACGGTGTAGCTCATGCCAGAGACCTGCGGACACCACAGCAGCCAGAAAGCGCCGGACGCCCAAGCCTTTCCCAAGGGCGTCCGGCTACTTGACAAATTTGTTCTTCGGGTTGCGCGGCGGATCGTTCGAGGGCCTCGGCGCCGGCTTCGGGTTGTTCTTGGCCTGGGGCGCGAGTTCCGCGTTGATCTTCGTCCACTGCGGAGAATCGTCGCCGATGACGATGGCCCCGATCGGGCACTCCGGCAGGCACACCCCGCAGTCGATGCAGGTCTCAGGGTCGATGACCATGAACTCCTGGCCCTTGTAGCTGGTCGGATGGATGGCCTCGGTCGGGCAGACCTGGATGCAGGCTCCATACCGTTCGCCCAGGCACTTCTCCGTGATCACATGGGGCATGGACTGAATCGTAGCAAATTGATTAATGATTCCGTAATCAAGTTCGTCTATATTTATAGCCCGAGCCTATGCATCTTCGCTTGTCGGCGCTACTGCTGCTGGCCCAGCCTGCTTGGGCGTCCACGTTCAAGGACCTCATCCCCGGCGCCCGGGTCATGGGGCTGGGCTACGCCGTGAACTCGCTCGCGGCGGACGACCCGTTCTCCGTCTTCTACAACCCTGCCGGGCCGGCGAACACGCCCTACGTCCAGGCCGGAAGCACCCTGGGCAGGATGGCGAGCCCGCGCGGCAACCTGGTGTTCGGGGCGCTCACCTACTTGCGGCCGTTCGAGCCGGTCAAGACCGCCACCGTGGGAGGCGCCTACCTCCACCAGAGGCAGGAGAACGGCGGCGACAAGGACTTGGTGAACTTCCACTTCTCGCGCGAGTACAAGGTCCCGTACCTCGACTTGTCCAAGCCGGTCCGGATCGGCGGCAACTTCAAGATGATCAACACCGAGGGGCTCGACGGCGCCGGGTTCGGGGTCGGCCTGGACTCAGGTCTCCTGCTTCGCACCGACATGGGCCTAGGCCTGGGGATCTCGATCATGGACCTCACGACGAACGTGGGGTGGCCGCGCATGAGCTACGGCCTGGGAGCCTCCTACACGTGGAGGAAGCGGCTGACGATCGCGACCGACATGCGCATCCGCGACGGCCTGACCGAGTTCTATCCGGGCGTCGAGGCCGTCTTCCTGCAGGGGCTGCTCAAGGGCCGCATGGGCCGGGGCCTGAGGCTCGACCTCGTGGAGACCCTCGCCTTCGGCCTGGGGCTCAACTTCTCGCCGATGATCATCGACGTGGCCATGTCCTTCCCCACGGCCGGGGTCTTGCTCCGCGCGGGCGCCTACCAGCTCTCGCTCAACTACCGCTTCGGCGCGCCGCCCTTCTCCGGGAGCTTCGTGGGGAACGCCGCGGGCGAGGCCGAATCCCTGCGGAGCCAGATCAGCGATCTCGAGAACCGCAAGAAGACCCTCGACACCGAGGCCGAGATCTCCAACACCAACCGCACCGCGGTGCAGGGCGAGCTCGATGAGGCCGAGAAGCGCCTGCGCGAGACGCAGGAGGATTTCCGGCAGGTGACGAAGAAGAAGGACGAGACGGCCTACCAGCTCCAGCTGCTCGAGATGCGCCTGCCTCCCAAGCCCGCGCCCAAGGAGAAGCCTAGGCCCAAGCCCAAGCCCGCCAAGGTCTGGCCGGACCGCCATGTGGCCAAGCCCGGCGAGACCCTGCGCTCCATCGCCAAGCAGTACTACGGCGACTCGTCGCTCTGGGAGCTGATCTACGAGGCGAACCGCGGCAAGGTGGACCGCGGGTTCCCGATCGAAGGCGCGATCCTCCTCATCCCGGACCCCAAGGAGGCCCGCTGATGCCCTCCATCGGCGTCCTCGCTCCCGACCCGGCCGAGCGCCGGGACCTGGTCCTGCTGGCGGGGGAATCGGGGTACATGGCCCATCCCGCCTCGGGTCTGGCCGAGGCGCTCGAGGTCCTGCGCGAGAGGAGGCCCAGCCTCATGCTCCTGACGGACGGGCCTGAGCAGGATGCGGAGATACTGCTCAGGGAGCTCGCGGCCGTTTCCCCGCTCATGCCCGTGGTCGTGGCCTCCAGGAAGAGGGACGCCGGCCGGGCCGTGGCCCTCATGCGCATGGGCGCAACCGAGGTGGTGGCGCCTCCGTGGACCAAGGAGGACCTGGCGGCAAGCCTACGCAAGACCCTGCGCGCGCACGGGACCGTCTTCTCGGTCGCCCCGCTCAAGAGCCCCGCGCCTTCGGCCCCCATCTTCTTCTTCGCCGTGGCGCTTTTCTTCGCTCTGGCCGTGGGCTACGCCGCGATCCAGCGCCAGGCCAAGCTCCGTGTCGCGGCCTTCGAGGAGAAGAAGTCCTGGGACCTGCCGTACCGGCATCCTTCCGCCGCCTCCTTCTGCGGGGGCGACCTCTGGGTGCTCGACTGGTTCACGCAGTCGGTCTACGTGCATTCGGCCGCGGACCTCGCGGTCCGGCAGGTCGCGCATTTCCCCGGGGAACTCCCGGTCTCCTTCTCGGTCGGGCCCGACGCCCTCTGGGCTCTCTCGCCCACGGGCGTGGTCACGCGGCGCATGAAGGACGACACGCTCAGGCTCCTGACCCAATACCCCAAGGCCGCTCCGGGCGGCGTCGCGATCGTGTTCGACGGCCTCTACCTCTGGACGGCGCATGCCAAGGCCCGCGTCCTGCGCAAGCATCTCAATGACGAGAGCCTCACGGTCCTGGGAGCGTGGCCGTACCCGGGCGGGGCGCCCGCGGCCCTCGTCTTCGACGGCGCCTCCCTGTGGAGCCTGGACAGCGCCAACAAGGAGCTCCTGCGGCACAACCTGGAGCGCCCCGACGAGGTCACGCGCCGGGTCGCCCTGCCCGAGTACCGGGAGGGACTCCTCCGGCCCGTGGGCCTGGCGTGGGACGGCGAGAGGTTCTGGACCGCGGCGGAGTCGGTGCCGCAGGCCAAGGCCCCGGGCCGCGTGTTCAAGCACTCCCTGGCCGAACGATGAGGCATGCGCGCAGGTCAAGCGCAAGCGTTCCCGTGGTCGTTTCCTTCGCCGAGACCTCCGCGAAGAAGGACTGCTGGGGCAGGCTCCTGGCGTTGGCCCCTTCCGGCGCGAGGCTCTCGACTCGATTCCGCGTCGAGCGCGGAGAACGGGTGTTCCTCTCCCTGCGGATCGCCGACGAGGAGTTCCAAGGGATCGCGGCCCTGGCGACCCGAGTCGACAAGGACCGCGAGGGCTACGCCCTCGCGGAGCTGAAGTTCACGGACGAGCTCCAGAAACGCCGCCTCGCCAAGGTCCTCCTCGACATTCTCTCCACCTGACTCTCGCTCGCTTGGGAAGGCCCCATCGGGGGGCCGGCGGATCCCTCTCGAAGTGATATGTTTGAACATATCACCTCGACACGGGTTGAGCAGGGGACCTCAAGCGGCCCTGTAGGCTGCTGCTACGCTGCGGGAAGAGGGCCCGCCGCCACGAGCTTCTTCTGCCGTGAGTCGATGGTGAGGTTCAGCCCTTCCAGGGTCCGCGCTCCTAGCAACTGAAGGTCCCCCTTCTGGGCGAAGACGACTTCGTCGATGGTGAAGTGGGACCCGATGCGGATGATGGCGAAGCCGACGGTGCGGGTGACGGTCTGGCCGTTGGCCATGACGAACTGAACGTCCTTTTTCTCGGGAACCACGCCGATCTTTTTGAGCAGGAGCTCTGAAACCCAGGTGTATTCGCTTCCCGTGTCGACAAGAAGGCCGGCGACTCTGGCGGATTTCTTCCTCTGAACATGGTTTTCAAGCTCGCAGTCCACGCGGAATGTTCCCATGGGAATGATTATACCAAAGCTCGCCGCCGGAGCCGCGGACTTGATATGATGGGAATCCATGAGCGTTCGAGTCGGGGTGATCGGGGGAGGGGCGTCGGGCCTGGTCACGGCCATCACCGCGGCCCGGCGCGGGGCCTCGGTGACGCTCTTCGAGGCCTCCCCCCGGCTCGGCCGCAAGATCCTCGCCAGCGGCGGCGGGAGATGCAACCTGGGCAATGCCCGGCTGGGCCCCGATCACTACCACGGAAGCGACCGGGAGTTCGTGCGCCGGGTTCTCTCAAGGTTCGGCAATGGGGAGAGCCGGCGTTTCTTCGAGGGCCTGGGCCTCATGCTCGTGCAAGAGCCGGACGGCAGGCTCTTCCCGCGCTCGGGCCAGGCCAAGTCCGTGCTGGCGGTGCTCGAGGCCGGTCTCAACTTGGCGGGGGTCGCCGTGGAACGGGGCTGCGAGGTGAGCGCGGTGCGGCCCCTGGGCCACGGGCCCAGGCCCGGCGGCTTCTCGGTTGAGACGGCCAAGCACGGCGCCCTCGAGTTCGACCGGGTGGTCTTGAGCTGCGGCGGCGCGTCCTATCCCCAACTGGGCGGGGGCGGCCGGGGGTACTCTCTGGCGCGGGCCCTGGGGCTCTCCGTGGTCGAGCCCACGCCGGCATTGGTGCCGCTCGTGTCCAAGGACGCCTGGATCCGCAGGCTCCAGGGCATCAGGGTCCAGGCGGGGATCGCCGCTCAGGTCGAGGGCAAGACCATCGCGGCTTCGCAAGGGGAGCTGCTCTTCACCGCCTATGGGATCTCGGGCCCTGCCGCGCTGGACTTGAGCCGCAAGGTCTGCCGGGCGCTCGTCCGCCATCCCAAGGTCGACTGCTTTCTCAACCTCTTCCCCGAATTTCTGGCGTTTGATCTCGACCGCCTGTTCCGGTCGCGGCTGGAGTCCATGGGGCCCGTTGCCGGAGGAACCTTCCTGAGAGGGATGCTGCCTGAAAGGGTCGCCGAGGTCTTCCTGTCCGGCCTTGGCCGGGGAATTTCGTCGCATGAGCCTGTATCGGAGGAGGCTGTCCTCTTGCTGGCGAGAAGGACCAGCCGGTGGAGGTTCGTTGTCACCGGCCACCGGCCTTGGGACGAGGCCATGGTCAGCGCCGGAGGGGTCAAGCTGGCTGAGATCCATCCGGAGACCATGGAGTCGAAGACGCGCCGAGGGCTTCATGTCGCGGGCGAACTGCTGGACGCGGACGGCGATTCCGGGGGCTACAACCTCCATTTCGCCTGGGCGACGGGGTCCATCTGCGGGGGCTCCTGCGCCGGGCAAAAATGCTAGATTGATGCCATGACTGCGACCACGCTGCGCCGTACCCCGATCTACGAGAGCCACAAGCGCCTGGGGGGCAAGCTGGTGGATTTCCACGGCTGGGAGCTCCCGGTCCAATACGAAGGCATCATCAAGGAGCATCTCGCGGTGCGGGAGCGCTGCGGGTTCTTCGACGTCTCCCACATGGGGCAGGTCTTCGTGGAGGGCGAGGACAGCCGCGCCTTCCTGGAGAAGGTCAACACCAACGACATCGGCCGCCTCGTCCCGGGCAAGGCGGTGTACTCGCACCTGCCCAACGAGAGGGGAGGCGTGGTGGACGACGTCATCGTCTCCTGCCTGGGGGCCCGGCGCTACCTCGTGGTGGTCAATGCCGCCACCGCGGACAAGGATTTCGCCTGGTTCAAAAGACAGGCCCAGGGCATGGAGGTCAGGCTCGCCAACAGAAGCGACGAGTACGGCATGATCGCGGTGCAGGGCCCCAAGGCCGGCGCGCTCGCGGCCGCGGATTTCCCGGCCGTGGCCTCGATGAAGCGCTTCTGCGCCCTGGAGATCGAGGTCTTCGGCCAGCGGTCCTTCATCACCACGACCGGCTACACCGGCGAGGACGGGCTCGAGTTCATCGTGCCCGCAGGGATCGCCGGCCGCCTCTGGGACGACCTGCTGTCCAAGGGCCGTTCCTCGGGAGCGGCGCCCTGCGGGCTCGGGGCCCGGGACACGCTCAGGCTGGAGGCGGGCTATCTTCTCTACGGCCAGGACATCGACGACGACCACAGCTCCCTTGAGGCCGGGTACGGCTGGGTCGTCAAGTTCGACAAGGGCGACTTCCTGGGGAGGAGCGTGTTGGTGGAACAGAGGGACAAGGGCCTCAAGAGGAAGATGACGGGCGTGCGGCTGCTGGAAAAAGGAGTGCCTCGGCCGGGGTGCTCAGTCCTCGCCGGAGATCGCCGGCTCGGCTCCTTGACGAGCGCCACCTATTCGCCGAGCCTCCAGGCCGGCATCGGGATGGGATACTTGGACGGGGACGTTCCCGTCGGGGCCAGGCTTTCCGTCGAGCTCTACGGCCGGCGGCTCGAAGCCGAGGCCGTGAAGACGCCGTTTTACAGGAGGGGACATGCCGAGACCTGAAGCCTGCCGGTACATGAAGTCGCACGAATGGGTCTCCCTCGAGGGGGGGACCGCGGTGGTGGGCGTGTCGGATTTCGCCCAAGGCGAGATGACCGACGTCGTCTATGTGGACCTGCCCAAGGTCGGCGGCAAGGTCAAGCTTGGCTTGGCCTGCGGCGTGGTCGAGTCGGTCAAGGCCGCCTTCGACTTCTACAGCCCGGTCTCCGGCGAGGTCGTAGCCGTCAACGAAGGTCTGGCCAAAGATCCGGCCCTGGTCAACCGTTCCCCTCTCGGGGACGGCTGGTTCTTCAAGGTCAAGCCCGCTGACCCCAAGGAGACGGAGTCCCTCATGGATTGGGGCAAGTACCAGGATTTCGTCAAGGCCGCGGCGCGCCCATGACCGAGGCCGACTTCCCGAGGCGCCACATCGGTCCGGACCCGGCAGAGGTCCGGGAGATGCTTTCCGGGCTCGGGTTCTCCACCCTCGACGGGTTCGTGGACGCCGCGATCCCTCCGGCCATCCGCTCGCGCAAGCCCCTGAAGCTGCCGGCGGCTTTAAGCGAGTCCGAGTCGCTCGCGAGGCTCGCCGCGCTGGCCGCGAAGAACAAGGCGTTCCGGTCGTACATCGGCATGGGCTTCCACGACTGCGTCACCCCTCCGGTGCTGCAGAGGAACGTGCTGGAGAATCCGGGTTGGTACACGGCCTATACCCCCTATCAGGCCGAGATCGCCCAGGGTCGGCTCGAGGCCCTTCTCAACTTCCAGCTCATGGTCATGGACCTGACCGCCCTCGACGTCGCCAACGCCTCCCTGCTCGACGAGGCGACCGCCGCCGCCGAGGCCATGAACCTCTCGTGGAACGCCTTGGGGAGGCCCGCGGACAGGGCTTTTTTCGTGAGCGACGGCTGCCACCCTCAGAACATCGCCGTGGTGGCTACCAGGGCCCGGGCGTCGGGCATCCGCGTGTCCGTGGGAGACGTGATGAGAGCCGACCTCTCGAGCGGCTGGTTCGGCGTGCTCGCGCAGTATCCGATGACCGACGGTAGGGTGTGCGACTTTGGCCCCGTCTGCGAGGCCGCCCATCGGGGCGGCGCCCTCGTGACGGTGATCGCGGACATCCTGGGGCTCGTCATCCTCAAGCCCCCGGGCGAGTTCGGCGCCGACATCGCGGTGGGCAGCGCCCAGAGGTTCGGCCTTCCCATGGGTTTCGGGGGGCCGCACGCGGCCTACATGGCGGTGCGCGATCCCATCAAGAGGCTCATGCCGGGAAGGATCGTGGCCGTTTCCAAGGACTCCTCGGGCCGTCCCGCCCTGAGGCTGGCTCTCCAGACGCGCGAGCAGCACATCAGGCGCGAGAAGGCGACCAGCAACATCTGCACCGCGCAGGTCTTGACCGCGGTGATGGCGGGTTTCTACGCCGCCTACCACGGGCCGGAGGGCTTGGAGCGCATCGCATCCCAGGTCCATGCCCAAGCCTGCAGGCTCGCCGAAGGCCTCCGGGCGCTCGGCTGGCGGGTGAGCGAGGAGCCCTTCTTCGACACGGTCCGGGTCGAGGCCGACCCGGCGCTGTTGCGCCGGGTCGTGGAGTCTGCGTTGCGCCGTCGCATCAATCTGCGGAGACTCTCGGACGCTTGCCTGACCATCTCCTTGGACGAGACGACGGAGGAACATGAGCTTAATGAGCTCCTGCAAGTCTTCGCCGACGGGAAGCCCGTCGGCGGACTTGCGGCCGCCCAAGCAGACCCCAAGATCCCCGAAGCCTTGAGGCGCTCGAGCGCCTTCCTCGCGGACCCGGCCTTCACGACGCACCACAGCGAGACCGGGATGATGCGCTGCATCAAGAGCCTCGAGTCGAGGGACCTGACGCTCGCGACCGCCATGATCCCCCTGGGTTCGTGCACCATGAAGCTCAACGCCGCTTCCATGATGATGCCGATCACCTGGCCGGGGTTCGCCAAGACGCATCCCTTCGCGCCTCGGGACCAGGCCAAGGGCACGCTCGCCCTGATCAAGGACCTCGAGAAATGGCTCTGCGAGATCACGGGGTTCGCGGCGTTCTCGTTCCAGCCCAATGCCGGCTCGCAGGGCGAATACGCGGGTCTCTTGGTCATCCGCAGGCACCACGAACTCGATGGGCAGGGTCAGCGGTCGGTCTGCCTCATCCCGCATTCCGCTCACGGCACCAACCCGGCCTCCGCCGTCATGGCCGGGATGACCATCGTCCAGGTCGAATGCTCGGCCGGCGGGGACATCGACCTCTCCGACCTCAAGGCCAAGGCTTCGGCGCATGCTAAGGACCTGGCCGCGCTCATGGTCACCTACCCCTCCACCCATGGCGTCTTCGAGGAGGGCATCAAGGAGGTCTGCGGGATCGTGCGCTCCCACGGGGGCCTCGTCTACATGGACGGGGCGAACATGAACGCCTTGGTGGGCCTGTGCCGGCCCGCCGAGCTCGGGGCGGACGTCTGCCACCTCAACCTGCACAAGACCTTCGGTATGCCCCACGGCGGCGGCGGGCCGGGCATGGGCCCCATCGGCGTCACGCGCAGGCTGGCCGGACTCCTGCCCAACGATCCTCTTGGGCCCGCAGGCCGCAAGGAGGGCACGGGGCCGGTCGCCTCATCGCATTGGAGCTCCGCGTCGATCCTCCCCATCTCTTGGGCCTACATCGCGCAGATGGGCGGCCAGGGCTTGAAGAACGCCACCGAGGTCGCCATCCTCAACGCCAATTACGTGGCGAAGAGGCTCGAAGGGCATTTCTCCACGCTCTTCAAGGGCCGGGGCGGGCTGGTGGCGCACGAGTGCATCATCGACCTTCGCGTGCTGAAGGACGAGGCCGGCGTCTCGGTCGACGATGTCGCCAAGCGCCTGATGGACTACGGCTTCCACGCTCCGACCGTGTCGTGGCCCATCCCGGGCGCCATGATGATCGAGCCCACGGAGTCCGAGCCCAAGGCCGAGCTGGACCGCTTCTGCGAGGCCATGATCATGATCCGGCAGGAGGCCAGGGAGATCGCCCAGGGCAAGGCCGACCGCGAGAACAACGCGCTCAAGAACGCTCCGCACACCTGCCAGGCCGTGTCATCCGACCGATGGGACCGGCCTTACTCCAGGGAGGATGCGGCCTTCCCGACCGCCTGGACGCGGAAAGCCAAGTTCTGGCCCTACGTCGGCCGCATCGACAACGTGTTCGGGGACAGGAACTTCGTCGTCCGCGTGAAGGGATGCGAGAAGGGTTGACCCCATAGGATGGGTCCTCTCGCCATGGATGCCCCCGGCCATATGGCGCTCGACGAGGCCATCCTCGAGCTCGCCTTGCCGGGGACTTCGTTCTTCCGCTTCTATGAATGGCGGGGGCCTGCGGTCACCTTCGGCTTGGCCCAGCCCTACGCCCTCGCCTTGGCCTGCGCCAAGGCCTCGGGGATGGCCTGCGTCCCCATCGTGCGCAGGCCCACGGGCGGCGGGGTCGTGTTCCACGACGGGGACCTCACCTTCTCCGTGGTGTTCCCCTGGGAGCGCCTGAGCCCCGCTCTCCAGGTCTACGAGAGGATGCACCTGGGCATCCGGGAGGCGCTCGCGAAGCGAGGAGTCGAGACTTCCGTGGCCGGCTTCGCCGGACCCCCCCCGCTGCTCGCCCCCCCCGCGGGGGGTGGCGAGCGAAGCATCTGTTTCGACGCGCCGAGCCCCTTCGACCTTCTGGGCGGGAACGGAGAGAAGCTCCTGGGAGGAGCCCTGCGCCGCAGGAAGGGTCAAGGGCTCTACCAGGGTTCGTTTCGTCCCGAACGCTGCCGCCTGCCCCGGCGGGAGTTGGAGGTGGCGGTCGCGGAAGGAATCTGCGCCGCCTGGCCTGGCGCTCGACCCGAGCCTCTCGACCCTGCCTGGTTCGCCGCCGGCGAGAGGCTGGCGGAGAAGTACGGCTCCGCGGCCTGGAACAAGCGGCGCTGAGAAGAGCCCGGCTGCGCCGGGCTCTTCATGGGGAACTTGGCATGTAGTTCTCGACAGCAGGTGGAATCGCGGCGGGAAGCCCTGTTGGGAAGATGGGTCCAAAGACCTATGGCAAGCTAGGACTTTCGGGGCTATACTCCTGCCGACCTTGTAATCCCTGAGATTGGTCGGGGAGCATCCACCTCCGGACCGGAATCCGGAGTCACCAGGGGAAGAAGCGGTGGACACCGTCTCTTCCCCGATTTTTTTGGCGGAGGGGGAGGGCGCGGACATGAGAGACATGGCGACCGACGGCCGGAAGGCCTGGGTAGCGTCTCTGGCCGTCCTCCTCGGGATGTCGGCATGGACGCTGCCGACTCGCGCTCGGGCTTCGGACACGCTCGAGTCCCTGGCCAGCCGCGACCCGCTGGCGGGTCTGAGCGTAAGCTCCTTCCTCGGGCCGGACGGCAGGGGCATGGTGATCTCCCGGTCCGATTCGGTCGAGGTCTTCCTCCCGGGGCCTGGGACGGCGGGCGCCGCGGGCCTGAGCGTCTTCTTCGTCAGCGTGGGCCAGGGGGATGCGGAGTACATCGAGCTGCCTGACGGCAGGAACGCGCTCATCGACGGCGGCCCGGCCGACTCGTCGGGCTCGGCCATCCCGCCGATCGCGAAGTTCCTGGCCGGCCGCGGCGTGACCAAGATCGACCACGTGGTCCTGACCCACCCCCACGCTGACCACTACGCCGGCCTGGGGTATGTCTTCGACAACTTCCAGGTGGGCCGCTTCTACGACACGCGCATCGACAACAGCGGTGCGACCGGGGACGACCTCGTGCGGCAGAAGGCCGCTGCCGAGCCGGGCTGCGCGAGCGTCCATCCGGCGCCAGGGGACTCCCTGGATTGGGCGCCTGGCGTCGCGGTCAGGGTCTTGAACAGCTGCCCCGAGCCTTCGAGGTCGTCCGACGTCGAGATGGGGGCCAGCGAGGTCATCAACAACTGCTCCATCGTGCTGAAGGTCGTCTATGGGGGCTCCTCCGTGCTTTTCACCGGAGACGTGCAGGACGATGTCGAGGCCAGGCTGGCGTCGGAGTACGGCGATGAGCTCCGAGCGGACGTCCTGAAGGTAGGCCACCACGGCAGCAAGCATTCCTCCAGCGCCGCGTTCCTCGACAAGGTGAGGCCCGATCTCGCCTACATCGAGGTCGGCCGCAACTCCTATGGGCATCCCGCTGAGACCGCGGTGGCCCGGCTGCAGGCCGTGGGCGCGAGCGTGCGCCGGACGGACCGAGACGGCACCCAGGAATACGCGGTCGCCCCGTCTACGCAAGGCGGAGACGGGGCGACCGAGGTCCCCGTGGCGGCGGCCGGCTTCTTCGCAGGCCGCTGATTTGATATAACTGGTGCAATGAAAGCCTTCGTGTTGTGCCGCATCGCGCCGGGCCTGGAAGCCGAGGCGGTCAAGAGGTTCCGCTCCGTCGAAGGGGTGACCGAGGTCTACCTCGTGTTCGGCGCCTGGGACGCCATCCTCAGCGTCGAGGCAGATACCATCGATAAATTGAGCTCCATGATCACGGCCCAACTCCGCGGCATCCCGGGCGTGTCCGCGACCGAAACCCTGGTCACGACGAATCTCTAGGTGCCAGGTACGTCTTGGGAATCCGGCCGGCCAGGATTGGCCGTCGCCATCCTTTTCTCCGTCGCCGCCTCCCTGCCCTTCCTGGGCAAGGCCTTCCACATGGACGAGCCGTTGTTCCTATATACGGCCCAGCACCTGCTCGCGGACCCTCTGAGGCCGGGGCTCTTCGCGTTCAACTGGTACGGCACCTCCGCGCCGATGGCGCAGATCAACAACAACCCGCCGCTCCTGTCCTGCCTGCTGGCGCCGGTCCTGGCCCTGGCCGGCGGCAGGGAGTGGGTCATCCGCCTCGCCTTCCTGCCGTTCGACGTCTTGGCGGCCGCAGCGCTCTACCTCCTGGCCGGCCGGTTCCTGGCGAGGCCGCTATGGCCGGTCTTGATCGTGCTGGCCTGCCCCGCCTACCTGGTCAACATGGGGCATCTGATGGCTGAGAAACCGGCGATGGCGCTCGGCGCCGCGGGGCTCTACGGCCTGGTCCGGGGACTGGAGGCCGGCCAGCGAGGATGGGAGCTCGGGGCCATGGCATGCCTCGCTCTTGCGGTCCTCTCGAAAACCGGAGCGGTCCTGTTCCTGGCCCCTGCGGCCGCGCTGCTCCTGGGCAGCGGCCGCGGCGCGCAGGCTGTCATGGGGTTCTGCGGCTGGACGCTCAGCCCCGCATTGGCCGTGGCCGTGTGGCAGGACCTGGCCGGCTTGGGAGGGATGGGGCCGTCGCTCGAGGTCCTGCGGCGCTCGTACGCGCTCACCGCGTGGCCCTACAAGCTCCGGGCGTTCCTAGCCTTCGCCGGGGGATGCGGGGTCGTGACCGCGCTCTGGCCCTTGTGGGTCCTCAAGGGGCGTCCCAGGCTGCTGGCCGCCGCGGCCGCCGCGGCCGGCATCCTCCTGTCGCCGTTCTTCGATATCCGGGCCGTCCGAGGCCTCGACCGCGTTGTCGGGCTGGTCTTCGCTTGCGGGGCCATCGCGGGCTTTCTGGCCGTCGGTACCGCCCGTTCAGCGGCGTCCGGGGAGGGCGCGGTCGAGGCCGGAGGCCGAGCGTCCCGGCCGTCGTCTGGAGAGGCGTTGGCCGGCCGGGGCGATGGGGGACTGCGCCGCCCGCCCGGATGGCCCTTGTGGGCCGCGTGGATCGCCGCGGGGGCGTTCCTCCAGCTCTTCCTCTACTGGGGGGTGCTGGCCAGGATCGTGCTGTTCCTGACCCCGCCGCTCGTCTTCCTGCTGGCCGGGCGTCTGGAGGGTGAACTGCGCCCACGCGCGCTCGCCGTCGTCTATGTCGCGAGCTTCGTCCTCACGGCGGTCCTCGGCCTCGGCGCGGCCTGGGTGGACCGGCGCTACGCGGACAGCCAGAGGCGCTTCGCGCTCGAAGTCGTCGCGCCCGCCGCGGCCGCGGGCAGGAGAGTCTTCTTCGCCGGGCATTGGGGGCTCCAGTACTACCTGGAGAAGGCGGGAGCGTCCCCGCTGGATGAATCCCGAGGGGGGTATGAGGCCATGAGGCGGGGGGATCTTCTCGCTCTCTCAAGGGTCAACTCCAACAACAGCCTCTTGGGCGAGCCAAGGCTCGCCCAAGAACATGTTATCCGGCACGACCGCCGGATCGTGGTGCGCACGAGCGTGCCGTTGAGGTTGCTCAGCGGCTGGACCGGGCAGGCGGGGTTCTACGCGGACTCCTGGGGGTTCCTGCCGTACTCCTTCAGCCTCGAGCCGGTGGAGGAGTTCGCCTTGGGCGAGCACCAGTGAAGATTTCCTATAATGTCCCCGTGAAAGAGATCCTGGAGATGCGCCGGCGGCTCTACGAGGTGGCCGCGCTCATGTCGGCCGTGCTCCTGACCGGGACGACGGGCTACGTCTGGCTCTCCAAGTGCTCGGTCTTCGACGGCCTCTACATGACGGTCATCACCCTGGCCACGGTCGGCTACGGCGAGACCGTCCCGCTCGACCAGGCCGGCCGGGCCTTCACGATCCTGCTCATCCTGGGCGGCATCGGAGTGATGACCTACGCCTTCACCTCGCTCACCTCGATCGTCGTTGAGGGACATCTCTCGGTCGTTTTGAGGAGGAGACGCATGGAGAAAGAGATCGCCAAGCTGACGGGCCACTACATCGTATGCGGCGCCGACCACTCGGGCGGCGTGATCTCGGCGGAGCTCCACCGCACGGGGCGCCCTTTCGTCGTGATCGACCGCGACCCCGAGACCGTGCAGAGGCTGGCCGACCGGCTGGGCGCCGAGAGGATGCTCCACGTCATCGGCGACGCCACCGCGGACGAGACCTTGAAGGCCGCCGGCGTCGAGCGCGCGGCCGGCGTCTTCGCGGTCCTGGCCACGGACCAGGACAACGCCTTCGTGGCCTTGAGCGCCAAGGGCCTCAACGCGAGCCTGCGCGTGGTGTCCCGGCAGAAGGAGCTCGGCGTGCGGGAGAAGCTCTTCCGCAGCGGCGCGGACAACGTGGTCAACCCGTCCTACATCGGCGGCCTGCGCATGGCCTCGGAGATGATCCGGCCCGCCACCGTGGGCTTCCTCGACTCCATGATGCGCGACAAGGGGTCCTCCTTCCGGTTCGAGGAGATCGACGTCCCGCAGGGGTCGCCATTCGTCGGCCGCCGCCTCTCCGAGCTCAAGGACGCGGGCGCCGCCGGGACGCTGCTGGTGGCGGTCTTGGACCCTGAGACCGGGAAATACGAGATCAACCCGGACTGCAAGCGCCCGATCAAGGCCGGGGACGCCCTGGTCATGCTGGGCGAGGCGCCTCGGCTCGCCGACCTGCGCGACCGGATGAGGTCGTGACCCCATCTATTGTCCTTGAATTGGTGCCCTGATTTGTTTTAATCTGATGCCGGACGCGATGGAAGAGCCGCAAAGCCTAGAGGAAGACCGCGGTAAGCCGGCGGACAAGCTCATCGTCATCGTGGACGATGACGACTCCGTCCGCGAGCTGCTCGAGTTCGTGGTGACGAAGGAGGGCTTCCGGGTGCAGACCGCCGTCGACGGCGAGGAGGCCGTCCGGAGGATCTCCGAGATCATGCCCGACCTGGTGATCCTCGACATGATGCTGCCGCGCTACGGCGGCTTCGAGGTCCTCCGCGAGCTTCAGCACGGGCCGACCGCGTCGATCCCGATCGTGATCATCACGGGCAGGTATTCGGACCGCAGCACGACTGACATGATCCGCCAGGAATCCAACGTGCGCGAGTTTTTGGAGAAGCCTGTGCGGCCGCCGGCCCTGGCCATGCTCCTGCACAAGCTGCTCCACACCCGGCCGGTGCTCGATTCGTCGAAGGGAGGGTGGTAAGGTGCAGGAAGAAGGCCTCTTCCCCGATCACAACCTCGCCGAACCGTCCGAGAAGCTGATCCTGATGGTGGACGACGACGAGAGCCTCCTCGACCTGATGGAGCACATCATCAAGCGCGAGGGCTTCCGGCCCGAGCGCGCGACCGACGGCAACGAGGCCATCCGCAAGGTCGAGGCCCTACCACCCGACCTCATCCTCCTGGATCTGATGCTGCCTGGGAAGGGCGGCTACGAGGTCATCCGGGAGCTGCAGGCCTCGGACGCGGCACGCATCCCCATCATCGTCATCACGGGCCGCTACATCGACCGCAAGAACATGGACATGGTGCGGGGCGAGCCCAATGTGCGGGAGTTCATGCAGAAGCCCCTGCGGCCCGCCGTGCTCGCTTCCGCCATCCACACCATCCTCCAGACCCGGCCCCCGGAGATCAACCGATCGGCGGAACGCGGTCCCTGGAGCGGACCTTCTTTGTGAAGTGCCCTGAGCCCCCGGATACCCCCGCGGCGTGGCGCGGGGCCGCGCTCGGACTGCTCGCGTGCTGCGCCGCCGTCTACGCCGCCGCCGCCGCGGACCTTTGGCTGCGCGCCCGCTCGGCCTACCTCGAGGGCGAGAAGCACCTGGACTGGCACCGCGGGCCCCACTTGAAGGCCGCCCATTTCGACGAGGTCTTCTCCGGGAAGGCGGCCGTCCTGCGCGGGGAGCGCGAGGCGGGCTCGCTCACGGACGCCGCATACGAGGCCAAGCTCAAGCTCCTCAAGCTCGAGCGGGACCGCGCCGTGGAGGAGAGCTCGCTCAAGTACGCGCACGCGTGGTTCCAGACCGCGGTCGAGCTCTTCTCGCCGCCGGAGAGCAGGTGGGTGAAGCTCTCCCGGCTCAAGATGGCAGAGACGAGGGAGCTCTGGAAGGCCGAGCTTCGGGCCAAGAAGATCCCCTTCCAAGACTACATGCTGGAGTAGCGCCGCATGCTGCGGCTGCTTCTCGGGATCGCTCTCGCGCCCAGCGCGGTGGTCCTCGTCGCCGCCTCCTTGCGCGTCCTATGGTCCCTCTCCGGGACCTCGCCCTCCGTCTACCCGTTCCTCTCGGGCTTCGCCCTGCCGGTGCTCTCGCGCCTGTTCCTGGACCTGCGCTCCTCCTGGCCGGGCAGGATGATCACGCGCTTCTACGTGCTGACGCACGAGTTGACCCATGCCCTGGCGACCTGGATGGAGGGCGGCAAGGTCTTCGGCATCAAGGCCGGGGCGGACGGGGGGCACGTCGACGTCTCGCACGCGAGCGCCTTCGCGTCGCTGGCGCCCTACTGCGTGCCCCTGTTGACGGTCTGCGTCGTGCTGGGCTACCGCGGCTGGGTATGGATGCGGGGAGGCTCCGGCGGGGAGGCTGTGTTCCTGTTCCTCATGGGGGTGACCTTGTCCTTCCACCTCGTGGCCACCTTCGAATGCCTCTGGAGCTCCCGGCAGCCGGACCTTGACGCCGCGGGCGGGCTCGTGTTCTCGCTCGCGGTCATCGCGCTGGCCAACGGCCTGGTCTTCCTGGTCGTCCTCAAGGCTTTGTTCCCGAAGTCCGTCGCCCTCGTGGAGGTCCTGGTCCGGGCGTTCGACGAGACCGCGGGGTTCTGGGGCTGGCTCGGCCGCGGGGCGCGGTCCTGGTGGTCTGCGAGCGGGGCCTCGGGAAGGACCCCATGAAGTCAAGGGGTGCTTCCGAGGTCCTCGCGGTGCTGGGATTCACGCTGGCCTTGTCCCTCCCGTTCCTCGGCAAGCCCCTGCACAACGACGAGCCCGTCTTCGCGGCCGTCGGCCGGCACATCCTGAACGACCCGCTCCATCCGCTCGGGTTCGACTACTACTGGTTCGGCTCTACCCTCCCGATGAAGAGGATCAACACGACGCCTCCGGGGTTCCACTACCTCATGGCCCTGGACTGCTGGCTCTCGGGCGGGAGGGAATGGCTCATGCGGCTGGTGTTCCTGCCGTTCTCCTTGGCCGCGGCCTGGGCCCTCTACGGCCTGGCGTCCCGCTTCCTGGAAAGGCCGCTCTTGCCCGCCCTCATCGTGGTCGCGTGCCCGGCCTTCATCATCAACATGGGGCATCTGATGCCGGAGGCGCCTTCGGTGGCCCTGGGCCTGGCCGGGCTCTGGGCCGCCGTGAAGGGCGCTGACGCGGTCGCCCCTGCCCGTAGGGCAGGGACAGTCCCTTCCTGTGAGGAAGGGGAATGGGACGAGGGCGGGGGTCAGGATGACTCCCGGGCCTGCGGCCCAAGGGCCTGGTGGCTGGCGGCCGCGCTCCTGGGAGCCTCGGTCCTGTTCAAGTACAACGCCGCTCTCTTCATCCCCGCCGCGCTGTGCTACGCCGCCTCCAGGGCAGTCCCTCGCGCTCGTCTCGCCGCGTTCGCGGCGCTCGCAGCCGCCCCTGCCGGGCTGATTCTTGCCGGCGACCTGCTGGGCGACCGGGCGTTCGCGGCCCGGGCTTGGGAAGTGACGGCGCAATCAGCCTCGGGCTGGTGGTCTTCCCTGTCGCACAAGGCGCGCTCCTTCCTGGCTTTCACGGGAGGCTGCGCCCTGGTGACCGGGCTGTGGCCCTACCTCGCGGAGTACCGAAGAGGGCTACGCGCCTGGCACGGCCTAGCCGCTGCCGCGGTGGTCGCGCTGTTCCTGCCGGCCTGGGACTTGGCGCATGTGCGTCTCGTGGACCGGACGACAGGCATCGTCCTCTCGCTGGGGGCGAGTCTCGGGCTGGTCAGGGTGTTCCTGGGCAGGGGAGAGGTGCGGGGCTCTCGGTTGTGGCTGCCCTGGCTCGCGTCGGCCGCGGTCTTCCAGGCGTTCCTCTACTGGTCCGTGATGGCCAGGACCATCCTCCACATGACGGCGCCCATGGTCTTCGCCTTGGCCGCCGGCATGGAGGCTCTCTTGGGCGCTCGCGCCTCCAAGCGCCTTGCCTGGGCGAGCCTGTGCGTGGTGACCGCCTTGAGCCTGGCCCTGGCCTCGGTCGACTACCGCTACGCCACGGCGACCAAGTCCTTCGCCGAGGGAGTGGCGCGCACGCGCCTCGAGGCGGGCCGCACGGTCTACTTCACCGGAGCCATGGGACTGCAGTACTACCTGGAGAAGGCGGGGGCCAAGGGGCTCGAGGTCCTCCAGGGCGGCTGGGACCGCGTCCGGCCGGGCGAATCGGTGGTGGTCCTGAGGATCAATTCTGTTCGGTCCGCTCCATCCAAACCCCGCCTTGCCGATGAACACCGCCAGGTCCTGGACCATCCCATGCCGCTGCGGCTCATGAGCGGTTGGGAGGGGGAAGGCGGCTTCTACTCGAACCTCTCCGGGTTCCTGCCTTTCTCCATCAGCAGGGAATCCTTGGAGGAATTCTCCGTGGTGGAGATGCGGTGAAGCGCGGGGAACTGGCCGCGGTCCTCTTGTTCGCCGCCATGACCGTGCTCCTCTTCATCGGCAAGGCGTACCACGCGGACGAGCCGCTGTATCTGCCGGCCGCCTGGCACATCCTCGAAGACCCCCTCCACCCCTTCGCTTTCGAGCTCAACTACTACGGCCGGAACGCTCCCTACAGGGAGATCAACAACACGCCGCCTCTCATCATGTATGTGATGGCGGTGGGCCTCAAGGCGACGGGGGGCCGCGAATGGGGAATGCGGCTCTTCTTCCTGCCCTTCGACTTGGCCGCTGCGGCCGGCCTCTTCTTCCTGGCCGCCCGGTTCCTCTCCAAGCCTCTCCTGCCGGTCCTGATCGTGCTCGCGTCTCCCGCCTACTGGATCAACATGGCGCATCTCATGCCTGAGAAGCTGGTCCTGGCGTTCGGGCTCTGGGGCCTTTATGGGGTGGTCCGGTGGGTCGAGGATGGGTCCCCCCGCACCGGCGCCTGGTACTGGGCCTCGGCGGGCCTCATGGCCTTGGCCACCCTGTCGAAGTACAACGCCGGCGTCCTGCTGCTGGCCGGCGCGGGCTACGCGGTCTTGCGGGGCTCGCCTTGGCGGCGTGTCGCGGGGTGGTGCTGCCTGGGCCTCTCGGGCCTGGCTCTCTACTTCCTCGCGGACCTGACGTCCGGCGGCCGGGCGCCCGGCGCCGCCTGGCTGGTGACGAGGCAGGCCATGGACCTGCCCACCTCGGCGTTGAGCCACAGACTGAGGTCGCTCCTCGCCTTCCTCGGGGGAGGGACGCTCGTCGCCGCCGCGTGGCCGTTCCTCGCGCAGCGTCCCAGCCCCAGGGTCCTCGCCCTCTTGGGGGCCGCGGTCTTGTTCCTGTTCTCGCCTTTCCTGGACATCGGCCCGGTGCGCGGGGTCGACCGCCTGACCGGCATTCTCCTCTCCGTCGGGAGCCTCTGGCTGTTCAGGGTCATGCTGCGGCCGGTCCCCGGGGACCGGGCCCGACCCGGCCGGACGGGCCAGGCCCTCTGGCTTCCCTGGCTCCTGGCCGGCCTGGCCGGCGTCTTGCTCTATTGGTCCGTGATGGCGAGGACCGTGCTCCTCATGGTCCCGCCGGCCGTGTTCGCCTTGGCAACGGTCCTCGAGGGGCGCCTATCTCATAGGAGATACGCCGGGCTCTGTCTTGTGAGCCTGGTTGTCACGGTCCTGCTGGGAGTCTCTCTTGCGGCAGTGGATTACAGGTACGCGGCGAGCCAGCGCCAGGTCGCTTCCGAGGTCGCGGACCGCTACCTTGCGAAGGGCAGGAAGGCCTGGTGCGCGGGCCACTGGGGACTGCAGTACTACCTGGAGAGGGCCGGCGCGAGGACGCTCGATTCGTCTCGCGGCGGTTGGGACGAGGCGCGGCCGGGCGACATCGTCATCGTGCCCTCGGTCAACACGAACATCCTCCGGCCGAACCGCAGGGTCTTCGCGAACGTGACGCGGGTCGCGGTCTCCTCGCCCATCCCCCTGCGCCTGATCTGCGCTTCCCGGTGCGAGGGCGGGTTCTACTCGAACGTCATGGGCTTCCTGCCCTTCTCGCTGAGCCTCGATCCCGTCGACGCGCACGAGTTCGTTGAAGTCCTCTAAGCCGTATGGAGGTCGAGTACGAGTCTTAGGGCGGCCTCGACCTGACGCATTTTCTCCTCAGGCATGACTCCGGCCGCAACGGCCCGGCCCTCGGGATCAAGGAACCGCGACCGATCCAGGGACCTGAGCTGGAAGCAGAGGAAGACGGTGTCCAGGGGGAGCCCGGTCTCCGCGGCCGAGACCCGGACGTTCGTGGGATAGTCTCGCGGGACATTGGCCGCATCCGTGCCCACCACCACGGTGACGACCAACGGCTGTCTATTGACGGCGTCCGAAGACACCACGAGGGCAGGTCGTTGCCCCGCTTGTTCCCTGCCCTTGACGGGATTGAGCCGGACCCGGTAAATACGGCCCCTACGGATGTAGTCCATCGGATTCCGCTGCCTCGGCCTCGCGGTTGATCGCGCGGGATGCGCCGGAGATGGCCGGATCGGCCGCCATCCTCTCCATCTCTCTCTCGAACGCCCTCCTTTTGTAGGACTCGACGAGCTCCCGCAAAGCCACGGCCACGAGTTGGTTGAGGTTGGCCGCTGTTTCGAGCGGGACCAGGCGTCTGGCCTCCTCCACCACCTTCGCGGGGAGCAGGAAGCTCCTATGTATGGTACGAGCGGCGCCCGATTTTGTTGCCTTGCCCCTCATGCCTGTAGTATAACACATATAAGGTTATCAAACAAGTGCTATCACATAACCTGTCTTTCTTGGGGCCTCGGCGCTCTTTTTTGTTATCATTGTTATCATGGGTTGGCGCATCGGCATCGTCGTGGCGGCCGTTGCCGCGCACGTCTGTCTCGGCTGGGGGATGATCGAGGCCTCTGCCCCGACCTTCGACGAGCCGGTGCACTTGGCGGCCGGCTACCAAGGCCTCGTGGCCGGCTCTTTCAGGCTCAACGCGGCCGACCACCCGCCGTTGGCCGAGATGTGGGGGGCGCTCCCGCTGCTGGCGCTCAAGCCCTCCGCCATGTTCCAGCATCCGGACCTCCTCGCCAGGCGGGTCTACAATTTTTCGGACGCTTTCCTCTATAAGAACCGGCTGCCCGCGGAGAAGATGCTCGACACGGCCAGGCTGTGGTGTCTCGTGACCTGGGGGGCCGTCCTCGGTTGGGCGGTGATGAGCTGGGCCTGGCGGCTCTCGGGCCTCGCGGGGATGTCCTCCGCCGCTGTGCTCTACGCTTTCTGCCCGGTGCTGCTTTCGAACTCGGCCTTGGTCACGACCGACGCCGCTTCGGCAACGCTCTTCTTCCTGACCTTCTGGCTCCTGTCTCCGACGGCCGGGGGGTACCGGCCGCTCTGGCGCTGGGCGGCGGCAGGCGCCGGCATGGGGCTGGCGGTGGCCGCGAAATTCAACATGTTCATCCTGCCTCCCTTGGTCGGGGTCATGCTGGCCGCGGAACACCGCCTGGCGCGCGGGGACCCGCCTTCGGCGGGTGCCCGCCCTCCGGGCAGGTCGCGCCAGGTCCCATGGCCAGGCATCCTGGTCATGGCCGCGGCAGCCTGCTTCGCCTTGGCCCTGGTCTACCGGTTCAGCAGCGTCGGGCTCTATTGGGAAGGCCTCAGGGCGACCCTGTCCAGGCTCCATGAAGGGAGGTCGTCCTTCTTCCACGGGAGGCATTCCACCGAGGGGTGGCTGGGATATTTCCCGGCCGTGCTCCTGGTGAAGACCCCCATCCCGCTCTTGGTGTCGGCGCTGCTGGGGCTGGGGCTTTGGCTGCGGTCCCCGGACATCGGCAGACTCTGGGCTTTCGGCCCCGCGGCGGCCTATTTCGCCGCCGCGCTCTTCTCCCGGACCCAGATCGGGATCCGGCATCTCCTGCCCGTCTTTCCGTTCCTGATCCTGATGGGGGCCGATGCCGCCGCGTGGGCATGGCGGCGGGGCGCCACCGTCCGATGGGTCGTGGCCGGGATGGGTCTGTGGCTCGGGGCTTCGGTCGGGCGCGCCCACCCGCATCACCTGGCGTACTTCAACGAGGCGGTCGGCGGGCCTTCCCAAGGATACCGTTGGTTCGTGGACTCCAATCTGGATTGGGGGCAGGGCTTGAAGGAGCTCGGCCGCATCCTCCGAGGCATGGGCGACCCGCCGATCTACCTCTGCTACTTCGGGGTGGCTGACCCGTCCTACTACGGCATCCGCTACTTCCCCCTGGCTTTCATCGACCATGTCGACCGGCGCGAGGGGGTCGTGGAGCCAGGTGAGGGCGACCAGGTCCTCCTTGCCGTGTCCGCGACCAACCTGCAGGCGACCTACTACGTCCGCAAAGACTTCTTCGCCTGGCTGGGGACCCGCGCGCCCGTCGCGGTCGCGGGGCGTTCGATCTTCCTCTACGACCTGACCGAGGATCCCGAGGGACGGCGGATGCTCGCCGCCATGCTCGAGGCTTCGGGGAACGCGGACGCCGGCCGTCGTCTGCTCTCGAGATGAGGGAGACCATGATGGGCCTCGCCAGGGAATGGAGGAGGGAATTCGTGGCCCGCGCCTTCCTGGAAGGGGCGTTGCGTCTGGCGTCCTGGCCCGTCGCCTGGGTGGCGGTCATCCTCGCCGTGGACCGTTTTTCCGCCCTGCCGCAGGCAGGGCGGATAGGTTTGCTGTTCTTTTCGTCGGCCGCATGGGCCATGGCGGCCTTCTTCCTTCTGTGTTGGCCTCTCCTGCGTTTCGATTGGGGAGTGGTCCTTTCCGCCGCCGAGTCGCGGTTCCCTGACGTCAAGCCTTACCTCAAGACCGCCTGGGACCTGCGCCGCGCCGCGAGCCCGCACACCTCCGAGGACCTGCGCCGAGCCCACCTGGAGAGGACGGACCTCTTCCTGCGAAGGCTTCCGGACCATGTCCTGTTCCCCTGGCGTCCATCGGGCTGGGTCAAGAGCGGCGTCCTAGCGGCGGCGCTAGGCGGCTCCGCCATCACCGCTCTCTCGGATCCGGCGGCCTGGCAGAGGCTCTTCGCGCCGTGGGACGATCCCGCGCTCGAGAGCTTCGTCGCCGTGTCCCCGGGCGACCTTTTGGGCGAGTGGGGCAAGCCCGTCACCATCGAGGCGAGGTGGACCGCGCGGCCTGCGCCGTGGGCGCAGGGAGCGGACCTGCGGCTGTGGCTCAAGGGTCAGGGACTGCCCTGGCGCGCGACGGACTGGGACGCGTCCTCCCAGGAGCGGGGCAGCTTCGTGATCGCGGAGCTGGTCGCGCCGGTCGAGTACCGCGTGACCTGGAAGGGCGTGTCGAGCCGCGGCTACAGGCTCACCCCCTCGAGGGCTCCCGGCTGGAAGTCCCTGCAAGCGAGGGTTCGTTCGCCTCAGGGGGCCGTGACGGTCCTCTCGCTCTCTCCGGCCGAGGAGCTCTCCGCGTACCGCGGCAGCCACGTGACGATCACCGGGGAGCCGACCGAGGCTCTCAGCCAGGCGCGGCTCAGGTTCTCTGGGGGGGCCGCGCCGGTGGACCTCAATCCCGCGCCGGACGGCGGCGCGGTCGAGGCCGGAGGCCGAGCGCCACCTGCGCCATCAGGAAAGGTGTGGGCGGCAGGCGGCGCGGTCCAAGGCTGGTTCGTCGTGACGGAGGACGCGGTCTTCCACTTCGAGCTCTCCGCCCTGGACGGCCGGACGGACCAGGCGCCCGACGCCTACCGCCTTCGCGCGCTGACGGACCAGCCTCCGAAAGCCGACCTCCTCTCGCCGACGGCCCCGCTCCAGGCGAGCCGGCACGACGTCCTCCCGGTCGCGTACGCCGTCAGCGACGACCTGGGCCTCTCCAGGGTCTGCCTGCGCTATAAAGTGGGCGGCGGCCCTGAGGTTGAGGCCGCCTCGCGCGCGTTCGCATGGGGCGCGAAAGAGTTGTTCGGCGACTTCGGCTGGGACCTCCAGGACCTGCCGCACGGGGCTGTCGCCGAGTTCTGGATCGAGGCCCAAGACGACGCTCCAAGGCCGCAGAAGGCCCTCTCGGCCAAGGGTTCGGTCGAGATCGTGGACTTCGAGTCGCTGCACCTGGAGACCTACCGGCGAGGGACCAGCGCCCAGAACAACATCTCGGGCCTCGTGAAGGCCCATGCCGGGGTCCTCAGCCTTATCGACGAGCTCGAGGTCTCGACCCGCCCCGGAGGGGGCCTGGCCGACCTTGAAGGGAAGCTCTCGGGACTGCCTGGGGCTTGGCGCATCACGGTAGGGAGCGTCTCGGACTTGGCGGCCTCCATGGGGTCCGACGTCTACTCCAACGCCGGTCTCGCGGAGTCCATGCGGTCGCTGGCCGAGGACCTGGGCGCCGTGGAGAAGGGCTCCCTGCCGGCCGCGGTGGAGGCGTCCCGCAAGCGCGACTGGGCTCTGGCGCGCAAGCTCCACCAACGTTTATCCGCCAAGCTGCGCGCGGCGCTGTCGGGATTCGACTCCTCGCGCAAGCTCCAGCGCCTCCAGGATTTCTACTCCCAGGCAGGCCGGATGACCCGGTCCGCGGAGAGCCTCGAATCGGCGCTCGACGCGGCGCGCCAGGGCGCGGCGCGCCAGGCCCAGGCCAAGCTCTCGGAATCGCTGAACCGCATCAAGAGCCTGTTGTCGCAGTTCGTCCAGGACCTTTCCGAACTCCCCAGCGTCCCGGCCGACCCGTCGGCCTCCCGGCAGGCGGTCGAACTCCCGCTGACCAGCGCGGTAGCTTCGTTGGCCGCGCTGGAGGCGGCCCTCAAGGCCGGCGACTTCGAACGAGCCGCGGCGCTGGCGCGCAGGCTCGCGGAGGACCTCGCGCGCCTGCAGCATGCGGTCGGGGACATCGCGGCCGGGGCTCTCGGCTTCGCGGGAGGCCCCACGCCCTTAGACGACGCGAGGCGTCTATGGTCCGAGGCGGTCGACGAGCAGGCCAGGAGCCTGGAGGCGACCCGCGCGGTCCACCGGTCTGCCATGGACAGGCTCCTGGAGGAGCAGAAGAGCCTCCTTGCGCAGCTCGCGGACCGCCAGAGGGTGCTCGTCAGCTCGGCGACGAGGTCCACGGCCAAGTTCCCGGCTGAGGCGTTGAGCGAGATGCGCGCGATACTGGCTGAGCTCGAATCAGCCAAGATCGAGCGGACGGCAGTCCGGCTGACCCTGGTGTCCTCACGGCTGCGTGCGGCGTCCCTGCCCCCGTCCGACCGAGGATGCCTCGAGTATTTCGCGGCCGAGGAGGACTCCATCCGGCGCCGGCTCGAGGACGCGCCGAAGACCCCTCCCGCGAGGCCGGGCGACGCCGCGTGCCGCGGCGCCGCGGCACAACAATCGGCCGCACGGTCCAAGACGCGCATGCTACAGAGCGGACTGGAGGCCCTGCCGTTCGACGCGATGCTCCCGGCGGGCGCGATCGAGCGGGTGGAAGGGGCGCAGACGGAGCAGGCCGCCGCGGAAGACGCCTTGGGGCGCGGCGACTCGTCGGCCGCCGTCGGTCCGCAAGAAGAGGCGCTGAGGCTTCTGGAGGTTGGCCTTTCGGACCTGGAGCGCTCGATGGAATCCCAGCGGATGAGCCGGACCGTCCTGCGCGAGACCTTCTCCTCCCCCTTGGGGACCGTGCGCCAGGGCAGGGGGGGTAGGGCCGGCGCCGACACCGGGTTCGTGCCCCTGCCGAGGGCCAGGGACTATGTCCCTCCTCGGGAGATCCGCGACGAGCTCGAACGCTCCCTCAAGGAGAGGCGTCCCCGGACCATGGACGGCGTGATCAAGGAGTACTTCAAGCGCATCGCCCAATGATGTAGAATGCGTCATGGCCAACATCCTGGTCGTTGAAGACGAGCCGGTCCTCCTCAAGAACATAGCGGCGCTCCTGGCGAAGTCGGGGCATACGGTCCTGACCGCCAGCGACGGCCTCGAGGTCCTCAAGCTGCTCGGCTTGGAGGGGAGGACGGCCGGGGCCATTCCCGAGGTCATCATCCTGGACGTGATGCTCCCCAACGTGAACGGCTACCAGGTCCTTCAGAAGATGCACGGGAACGCCGCGACCAAGGCTCTGCCCGTGATCCTCCTGACCGGCTACACCGAGCTTCGGGACGCCTTCGAGAAATTCAAGAACGTGAAGGCCTTCCTGCACAAGCCCTTCGACCCGAAGCGGCTGCTCAACTCCCTGGCCGACGTGCTCGCCGCATCGAGGCCGTCGTCCGGGGGATGACCGTTGGAACTGATCTACCAGCTCCCCATCCTGCTGTTCTCCATCATCGTCCATGAGGTGGCTCACGGCAGGATGGCGCTGCGGCAAGGGGACGACACGGCCTTGAGGCTGGGGCGCCTGACCTTCAATCCGCTCGCCCACATCGACCCGATCGGGACCGTGATCCTGCCGGCCTTGTGCCTGTGGCGGGGCCTCCCGCTGCTGGGCTGGGCCAAGCCCGTCCCGGTCGATCCAGCCAACTTCAACCAGTATCGCAAGGCCATGGTGCGGGTGGCCGCAGCCGGGCCCGCGGCCAACCTCCTCCTATGCGTGGCCGCGGCCGTGCTGGCGCGCAGCCTCTGGAGTCTGCCGCCCGTCCTCCCCGGGTTCCAGACTTCGATGGTCGTGGCGCTGCGCTATGCGATGATAGTCAACCTCACCTTGGCCTTCTTCAACCTCATCCCCGTCCATCCGCTCGACGGGAGCAGGATCGTGTCCGGGCTTCTGCCTTGGAGGTGGAGCATGTCCTACGAGCGGCACGCCCCATACGGGGTGGCCATCATCCTGGCGCTGCTCTTCCTGGGGTTCCTCAACTATCTGGTGGGGGTCCCTGCCACCGTGTTCCTGCTGCTGCTGAGGAGCGTGGGGCTGGCATGACGGGTTCACAACGCAAGGTCGTGATGTCCGGGATGAGGCCCACGGGGAGGCTCCACCTCGGCAATCTGTGGGGAGCGCTCAGGAAGTGGGTCTCCATCCAGGACGAATACGAGTGCTACTTCGCCGTGGCCGACTGGCACATGCTCACCACGGCCTACGACCGGACCGAGGACCTGGGATCGAACGTCCAGGAGATGGTCCTGGACTGGCTGGCCGCCGGCCTCGATCCGGCCAAGTGCGTCATCTTCAGGCAGTCGCGCGTCCCCGAGCACGCGGAACTCCACCTGCTCCTTTCGATGGTGACGCCGCTCTCGTGGCTTGAGAACAATCCGACGTGGAAGGAATCTCTTGCGGAGCTGTCGAAGACCAAGCACGCCGATATCAGGACCCACGGCTTCCTTGGCTACCCGGTCCTCCAAGCCGCGGACATCCTCATCTACGGCGCGGACCTGGTCCCGGTCGGCCAGGACCAGCTGCCGCACTTGGAGATCAGCCGCGAGATCGCGCGGCGGTTCAACGGACTCTATGGCGGCGTGCTCGTCGAGCCGCGGGCCATGCCCACCGAGGCGGCCAGGGTGCCGGGGACGGACGGCCGGAAGATGTCGAAGTCCTACGGCAACACGGTCGACATCTTCGAGGAGCCCGACTCCCTTGAGGCCAAGGCGTCGGGGATGTACACGGACCCGACCCGGGCCCGGGCCACGGATCCCGGGCATCCGGAGCCCTGCCCGGAGAATCCGCCGGGCTGCTCGGTGTTCGCCCTGCACAAGCTCTACAACCCGGGCTGGGAGGCTCGCGGGGCTGAGTGCCGCGCAGGGGCCATCGGGTGCGTGAGCTGCAAAGGTGACCTCCTGCGGCGCCTCGAAGAACCCTTCGAGGCCTTCAGGGTCAAACGGAGGCTCTACGACGCGCGGACCGTCGAAGGGATCCTTCAAGAAGGCAGCGTCAAAGCCCGCCAAAAGGCGGCTTTGACGCTGGAAAGCGTCCGCAAGGCCATGAAGCTCACCCCATGAACCCCGCCTACGAAGTGCATCTGGAGATGTTCGAGGGCCCGTTGGACCTCCTCCTCTTCCTCATCCGCAAGGACGACCTGGACATCTACAACATCCCCATCGCCCACATCACCCAGGAGTACCTCGACTACCTGGAACTCATGAAGGAGATCAACCTGGACGTCGCCGGAGAGTTCCTGGTGATGGCCGCGACCCTCTTGGCGATCAAGTCGCGGGCGCTGCTGCCGAGCCACGAGGAAGAGGTCGAGGAGGGGCCCGACCCTCAGGCGGAGCTGGTGGCCAGGCTTCTCGAGTACCAGAAGTTCAAGGAGGCGGCCAAGGCCCTGGAGTCGCGGGCGGCCGAGTTCAAGGACATCCACTACCGGGGAGAGCCCCATTTCGACGACTCGCAGAAGTCCCTGAGCATCGGCTTCCTGGACCTCTTGGAGGCGCTCAAGGACGTCTTGTCGCGCTGCGAGGAGAAGCACGGGGAGTTCCTGGGCGAGGAGTTCCCCATCGAGGACAAGATCGCGAAGATCCTCAGCCTCCTCGAGACCCGCGTCCAGGTCACCTGGGAGGAGATCTTCGGCGGGGAGAAGAAGCGCCGGGGAATCATCAGCTGCTTCCTGGCCCTGCTCGAGCTCATCAAGCTCGAACGGATCCTCGCGCGCCAGGAGCGGCCTTTCGGCCGCATCGTGGTCTTCAAGAGGAATGCTATAATCGAATCACCCAATAACTTGATAACTTGATGCCTGACACCGAACTCAAGAATGCGCTCGAGGCGCTCCTGTTCATCACGGACCGTCCGCTTTCCGCCAAAGAGCTGTGCGCCCTCACCCAGGTCAAGGACCAGCCCCGGGTGGAGGCCCTGGTAGGGGAGATCCGCAGGGAGCTCGATGACCGGTCATCGGCGGTGCAGGTCATGGAGGTGGCGCAGGGGTTCCAGATGGCGACCCGGGCTCGCTACGCGCCGTTCATCAGGCGCTTGTTCACGGACCGCATGACGCTCAAGCTCTCGACGGCCAGCCTCGAGACCCTGGCCATCGTCGCCTATAAGCAGCCCATCACCCGCGCCGAGATCGAGGACGTCCGGGGGGTCGAGGTGATCGCGGCGCTCGAGACCCTCATGGAGAGGGGGCTCGTTCACGTGGCGGGACGCAAGGAGACCGTGGGGCGCCCGCTGGAGTACGGCACGACGCCGGACTTCATGCGGCGCTTCGGCTTGAAGGGCCTCTGCGACCTGCCGTCCTTGGAAACCTTCGGGCCCAAGCCGGCCCAGGCGGCGGCCGAGACCGCGCCGGCCGCCCCCGGGGACCCCGGGCATCTGCCAGAGGCAGGTCACCCTTCGGGCGATTCCGAGCCGCGGCCGCCGATCTGGCCGACGGTCAAGGATGAAGATTCTCCAAGTAGCTAGCGAGGCCGTCCCCTTCTGCAAGACCGGGGGCCTCGCTGACGTCGTCGGGGCGCTCTCCCAGAGGTTGGGCCTGGAGGGTCACGACGTCTGTCTCTTCCTTCCGAGGTACCGGTGCGTGGAATCGACCATGTCCGCGGCAGGGATGGCGCGGCCCATCACCATCACGGTCGGCGGCCAGCCCGTGGTCGTGCGCCTGCGCTACGCGCAATGGAAGGCGGTCTCGGTCTACTTCATCGACCACCCCGAGTCCTTCGACCGGGAGGGCCTCTACGGGGGCGACGGCAAGGACTATCCCGACAACGACCGCAGGTTCGTCACCTTCTGCCGGGCCGTGCTGGAGAGCATCAAGGTCCTGGGCTTCAAGCCCGAGGTGATCCATCTGCACGACTGGCAGGCCGCCCTGATCGCGGCCTATCTCAGGAGGCTCTATCGCGAGGACCCCAGCCTCGGGCAGGCTTCGACCGTGCTCACGATCCACAACCTGGCGTACCAGGGGGTCTTCCCTCGCGAGAGCTTCTCGTTGACCGGGTTCGCGGAAAGCGACTTCACGGCGGGCCTGATGGAATACTACGGGAACTTCGGCTTCCTGAAGACGGGGCTGACGCACGCGGACGCCATCACGACGGTGAGCCCCACCTACGCCCGCGAGATCCAGACCGCGGAGCGGGGGTTCGGCCTCGAGGGCATCCTCGCCTCGCGCGCCTCGGACCTGTGCGGGGTGCTCAACGGGGTGGACTACGAGGTCTGGAACCCCCAGACGGACCAGCATCTGGCCAAGCGGTATTCGGCGAGCAACGTCGCCCAAGGGAAGGCCGCGTGCAAGGCCGAGCTCTCGCGCCTCTGCGGCTTCGAGGACCGGCCTGAGACCCCCCTCATCGGGATCGTCTCCCGGCTGGACAGGCAGAAGGGGCTCGACATCGCGGCGGCCGCGCTCAAGAGCCGGCTCGACCGCGCGAAGGTCGTGGTCCAGGGCGTGGGGGACGCCGAGTTGGCGGGCCTCCTCTCGAAGTTCGCCCAAGACCACCCCAAGTCGGTCTTCTTCCGGCCCGAGTTCGACGAGCCCTTGGTGCGCAAGATCTACGCCGGCGCCGACATCTTCCTCATGCCGTCGCGGTTCGAGCCCTGCGGCCTCGGGCAGATGATAGCGATGCGCTACGGCGCCGTTCCCGTGGTCAGCCGCACCGGAGGATTGGCGGATACGGTCTTCGAAGGCGACCCCCCGGCCGCCGACGCCTTTCCTAAGGGCGCCGGGGACGCTCGGCCTCCGGCCTCGACCGCGCCCTCGGCCAACGGGTTCCTGGCCGGGCCCGAGGATGCCGATGACCTGGGCCAGGCCATCGATCGGGCGTTGGCGGCCTATGCCGTCCCCGAGTCCTGGCGGGCGCGCGTCCTGGCGGGCATGGGATGCGATTGCTCGTGGGACCGGTCGGCGTCCATCTACGCCGACCTCTACCGGCGCAGCCGCAGGCTAAGGTGACGCGCCGCCAGGCGGCGTCGGCCGCGCGGCTGCTTGCATGGGTCGCTGCCGGGGCGGTCCTGGTCGCCTGGGACAAGTCGCTCGAGCGCCCGGCCTCCGCGGTGATGGCGGTGCCTGCGCGGGAGGCCGAATCCCTCTGCAGCCGCACCGGCCATTCCTTGGAGGACTTCTGGAAACGCCTGCGGGCGGCCGGCGTCTCGGTCGCGCTCCTCCCGGAGGAGCGGCTCTCGGACCTGGTCGCCGACGGCAGGGTCCTGGGCTTCTCCCGGGCCGAATGGGAGAAGTGGGGCGCCATGGGGCTGCTCGCTCCCGGGGTCAAGATGCGGCCCGGTACGGCCTGGATACGCGACCGCGCGGTCCTGCTCAGGGTGGCGGCGAGCGCGAGGGCGTCCGGCGCGTCTTTCTCCACTTCGTCGGCGGGGGGGTTCTTCTTCGTGGAGTTCCCCGAGGGCTTCGACTGGCCTGCGCTGCCCGCGGGCCTTGCGTCGGACGCGGCGAAGGCGCTCTCGGCGGCCGGCCTCATCCCCGCGCTCGATGGCGCAGGCGCCGCCGGGCAGGGGCGCGTCCTTCTTCCGGTCGGCGCTTGCGCGAGGAGGGTCTTGGCCGCGGTCCACGCCCCCTCCGGCGAGAGGAGAACGTCCCGCGCCTTCGGGGACCTGGCCCCCTGGGGCCAGGCCGGGCGGGACCGTCTCATCGTCTGGAAGCTCGCGCCGGGATTGGGGGTGGACGGGAATATTTCTGCCCTGCGGGAGACGGTCAAGCCCCTGCGGTTGAGGGGATGGTCCTTCGGACCGGCCGCCGATGCCGGCCGGCCGGACGCCTCGTGGGAATGGCCCGCCAAGCTCCTCTTCGGGCTGATCGTCTTGATGGGACCTCTGCTGGCGGTGCGGTCCGCCTTGGCCGCCCTCAAGGCCGCGGCGCCTGCGGTCCGCCGGGCCGCGCCGCTGGGCTCGCCGGTGTTCGAATTGGCGGCCGGGCTGACCGCGTGCTGGTGCGTGGCGGCTCTCGCGGGGGTCGGGGCGCGCATCGCCGCGCATTACGCAGGCGGCTCCCTGAGCGTCCCCTGGAGGGTGTGGACCTTGGCCGGGCCGGTGACGCTCGGGGCCATGAGCCTCTTCCCGTTCCCGTGGCCGAATCTCACGCGGTCCCTGGACGCCCCTCTCACGGCCTGGGCGCTGCTCAAGGGCTGCCTTCTGGCGGCGGCGGTCTTGGTCTGCCTGGACGCCAAGACCGACCCCGCGGCATGGGCTCTGGCGAAGGCGGGCGACTTCGTGTTCGGCCGCGGCGAAACATGGTGGTGGCTGCCGTGGCGGTGGAGGGAGGCGGGGCTCGGTTGGCCGGGCCTCATGGCGGCCTTGTTCCTCGTCGAGAAGGGCTGGTCGCGTCCTGCGAGCGCATGCGACTCCTCGGCTCTCGGCCTCATCGACCCGAGGCCCTGGCTCTTGGCGGGCCTGCTCGGCCCGGCCGGCGTCATCCTGTGTTTCTCGAACCTGGGCCTTCCGTTCTCCTCTGCCGCGGCCCATTCCTTGGGGGCGCTGGCGCTGGGGAGCCTGTTCGGGGGGCTCTTGCACGCGGCCAGACAGACCTTGTTCCGGCGCGCGGAAAGTGTGGTACAATAAAGTATGCGCGCCCCTCTCTACGCGGCCCTCTTTTCCATGGCCTTCAGCGCCCATGCCGCTCAAGGTCCCAAGGGCAAGGGCGCCTTCAGCGTCAAGTACATCGGCGAGAACGGTTCCCATACCCAGCCGACCGGGTCCGCTTCGGACGCCATCGAGACCATCTCGCGCCAGCAGGGAGGGCAGGGCACCTTCGGCCCCATCGGACCTGACGGCAAGCCCGCGTTGGGCGACTCCACGCCCCGGCCTTCCAGGATATTGGAGGGCCAGGCCCCGGCCGTCACCCAGCTGCCCCTGCGCAATGCCGCGGCCGATACCGCGCGGGGCTCGGTCACCGGAGGCCGCGTCCCGCCGCGCGTGGCCGGCCGTTCCCCTGCTGATGAGGCTGCCGGGCCGAAGCCCGAGGACAGGGGGCGCTACTCGCTGTGGGACGGTTTGTCCGCTCCGCTGGAGCTCCCGTCCGGAAAGGTCAAGGACATCGGCCCCGACACGGCATCGAAGCTGGGGCGGCAGGACTATCAGACGCACATCCTGGGGGATCCCGCGGCGCGCGAGCGCCGTTTCCTCGTCGAGCCCTTCACCGCCGCCGGCGCCGAGGACAAGGCCGGAGAGCTCTTCGTGAGGTTCGAGTTGGAGAGCGCAGCGTCGGACGCCGTGGCGCAACTCGGCCGCGTCACGGGCTTCCGTGTCGATGAGCGGTTCCAGGAAAGCCTGCGGGACGCGGTCGAGCTCGGAGAGCGAGCGTCCCGGGCGCCATTGGGAGATGCGTTGGCGGCCCGGGACGCGGTCGCGGACCGCGTCAGCGTGCGCGGTTGGATCCCTTCCGACAAGATCGCGGTCGCGATGCGCCTGCCGGGCGTCTCGATGCTCGAGATCGAGCCGACGCGCTCGGCGCGGCCGGCGCACGGGGCGGTTGCGCTGACCGACATCCTCATCGGCATCCGGGCGCCGAAGAGCCGAGACGGCTCTCCCGCTGACCTGCTTTCCGGCGCCGGCTACGCCGACGTCCTGCGCCGCCTCGGGGCGGAGACGGGGTTCCTGCTCAAGCGCACGATCGGTTATCAGGAGGCGCCGGGCGGCAGGGAGGCCGTCATCGTGGTCTCGGGACAGATCCCGGTGCGCAACATCTCCAAGGCGCTGGCGGACAGCGGCATCGTCAAGATCGCGTCCTCTCCCGACGCCGGCGTTCCCGCGCCGTCGACGGACGCCCGGCGGCGCAGGGGATTTGTGAGCTTCGCGATGTCCCGCTCCCCCCTGCTCGTGGCGGCCACGCTGATCCTTCTGCTCTCTCCGTTGAGCCTGGGGCTCTACCGGCTGCTCCAGGTCTTCATCCCGTACAAGTAAGTGGCCGCTGCGTCCGCGCGTCAGCGTGTCTCCGCCTTCTTTGCCCTGGGCTTGGTCCTTGGGTTCACCGGAGGAGCCCTTCTGCTGCTGGAGTCCCACTGCCGCGCCTTCGAACGGTCCGCCCTCCGGGACTTCCGGGTGGTCGCCTTCCTCAAGCCGGGCTTGAGCGGGAGCGCCCTCAAGGTGGAGGAGGAGCGGCTTGGGTGCCTGCCGGGCGTCGAAGAGGCCCGTTCGGTGAGCTCCGACGCCTCCCTGGGGGCTCTGAGACGGGAGGACCCGGAACTCTTCGATTCGGTCGCGCTGGTGGGGGAGAACCCGCTGCCGCCTGCCGTCGAGCTCCAGCTCGACTCCGACGGGGTCGCCCGGGTGCCCCAGCTGGTGGCGGAGGCTTTCGCCTCGCAGGAGGTGTCCGACGTCCGCTATCCCGGAGGGCAGGCCGCCGCCATCCTGCATGCCAGGTTCTACGGGCATTTCGTGGGCGTCGCCGTCAACGCCGCGCTCACCGCGGCGGCCCTCTCGATCTTGGGCGGTCTGTGGCTCGGACGGGGAGCGGCCTGGCCGGAGACCATTTGGACCGGGGTCGGGGCGCTCTTGGGCCAGGCCGCGGCCGTGCTCCTGGCTCTTCCCATGAGAGCGCACGCCCTGTGGTGGGACGTGCCCAGGGGCTCTCAGGCGCTCCTGTGGGTCGCGGCGTGCGCGGGAGCGGCGTGGGCGCTGTCGGCTTCCAGCAAGGGCCGGCCGCCCGTGGCTAAGGATGGCGAGGATGTCCCGGCTTGACCAGGGGATGCCGGCCGTTATCCTGGCCGCCGTCCTCTCGATCATGGCCGCGCCGGCTGATGCCGCCCAGGTCGCGGACACCAAGCGCCGTGAACTCGGCCGCGTCCAGCGCGAGCTCCAAGAAACCAGGGCTGACATCGAGCGATTCCGCAAGCTCGAACATTCTTTGAGGCAGGATGCCGACCGGCTGGAAGAGAATGCCGCGCGGACCCGCAAGAAGCTGTCCTCCATCCAGGGGGACTTGAGCCGCGCGGAGGACCGCAAGCGCTCGCTGCGTTCCCGTCTGGGGGCGCTGCGGGAGGCGGAGGGCCTGTGGCGCGCCTTGATCGGAACCGAGGCCGCGCGGTACCTCATCGAGCGCTCGGCCGGCGAGGGGGCGTCCGGGGCGTCCAGTCTATGGAAGGAGCGTCTCCGGCGGGCCGCCATCATCGAGAAGGGGACGCTGCTGACGGCCCTGGCCGGAGCGGCGTCGAAGACCTCCAGGCTGGAGGCCGAGGCGGTTGCGGCCCAACGGCGGCTCGGCGAAGCAAAGGACCGGGTCGCCGCCGAGAAGCTCGCCACCGAGGCCGAATTCCGCGGCAAGAAGGCCGAGATGGACGGTCTCAAAGAGAAGACCCAGGCCGCTACCCTGCGCGCGGCGGAACTGGAGGAATCGGCCAAGGCTCTCCAGCGCATGATCGAGTCCATCACGAGGTTGTCCAAGGTCTCGGCTCATCCGGGTTCGATCAGGCTGCCGAAGCATTCGCTGCCATGGCCGGCGGAAGGCCGCTTGGCGGGCAAGTTCGGCAAGGAGAAAGACCCTAAGACGGGTTCCTGGGTGATCAACCAGGGAGTGCGCCTGGAAGCCGCGGCCGGGGCTCCCGTGCGCGCGGTGGCCGCGGGGACGGTGATCTTCGCGGGACCGTTCCGGTCGTACGGCCAGGTGATCATCGTGAACCACGGGGGCTTCTTCAGCGTCTATGGCGAACTGGGCGAGGTCGCCAAGCGCAAGACCGACCGTGTCGCCGCGGGGGAGACCATCGCGCGAGCCGGGGCCGGACGTCTCTATTTCGAGGTCCGCAGCGGTTCCGAGGCTCTCGACCCTCTCCAGTGGCTGCAGAAGAGATAGGAGGATGCAGATGACGAAGAGCGCGATCAGGACATGGATTGCGGCGTGCGTGCTGGCGGCGGCGCCCGTCGCCGCCCTCTGCGGCGAGAGGACGACGGGCGCCCTTGACGACACCTACGAGAAGATGAAGCTCCTGGTGGACGTCCTGGACTACATCCAGCAGAACTACGTGGACGAGCCCGAGGCGAGGAAGCTGGCCTACGGGGCCGCGGAGGGCATGGTCGCGACGTTGGATCCCTTCTCCCAGTTCCTCGAGCCCGAACTGCACAAGGAGCTCAAGTCGGAGACGGAGGGCGAATTCGGAGGGCTGGGCCTGCGCCTGGGGATCAAGAACGGATGGCTCACCGTGGTGACGCCCCTGCCGGGCTCGCCCGCTTACCGGATGGGCATCCTCCCGAACGACAGGGTGGCCGAGATCGACGGGGAGCCCACCAGGGACATCACGCTCTCCGAGGCGCTCAAGAGGCTCCGCGGCCGCCCCGGCACCAAGGTGAAGCTCCTCATCATGCGGGGGCCGCCGGAGGACTCGAAATCGACGGCTCCGTGGACGTCGCGCGTGTTCGAGCTCGCCCGAGAGACCATCAAGATCGAGAGCGTGCAGTACTGGCCGTTGGAAGGCGACGTCGCGTACTTGCGGATCACTGATTTCAACGCGCGCACCGCAGACGACGTCGGCGAGGCCCTCAAGACCCTCAAGAAGGGCGGCATGGGAAGCCTCGTCCTGGACCTGCGCAACAACCCCGGGGGGCTCTTGTCCGGCGCGATCGACGTGGCGTCGGGCTTCATCGGCGGCAACAAGCTGGTCGTCTCGACGCGCGGCCGCAAGCTCGACAAGCCGCAGGAATACAGGACCGGGGCCGAGGCCCCCTATGCCCAGCTCCCCATGGTCCTGCTCGTCAACGAAGGGTCGGCTTCCGGCTCCGAGATCGTGGCCGGCGCCTTCCAGGACCATCGGCGGGCCCTGGTCATGGGGATGCGGACCTTCGGGAAGGCCAGCGTGCAGTCCGTCATCCCGCTCTCCGACGGCTCCGGGCTGCGGCTGACCGTGGCGCGCTACTACACGCCGGCCGGCCGCCTGATCCATCGCTACGAGAAGAGCAATACCGGCGGCATCCTCCCCGACATCGCTGTCCCCATTGCGCGCGACGTCGAGTCAAAGCTCTACGCCCAATGGGACATGGTCTACGCCAAGGACAAGAAGCCCAGGTCCGTGGTGAAGAAGGAGGAGATGGTGCGCGACGAGGCCCTCGACCGCGCGGTGGAGCTGCTGAAGGCGAGGGAGGCGATCAAGAGCCTGTAGCTCCGCTACAGGCTCTTGATGTCTGCGTTCCGTTGTCTGAAGGGATCACCTCATGAAACGGCTTCCAACGGCTGGCAACGGCCAGCCGTTGGTACTAGGCATCGAAACCTCCTGCGACGAGACGGCGGCGGCCGTCGTCGCCGGGGGCCGCATCCTCTCGAGCGTGGTGAGCTCGCAGGTCGCCTTGCATCGGCGCTTCCAAGGCGTGGTGCCGGAGCTGGCCTCGCGGGCCCACCTGCAGAAGATCGGGCCGGTCGTCGGCCGGGCGCTCGATGAGGCCCGCGTCTCGAGGACGGACGTCGTCGCGTTCACCCGGGGGCCGGGGCTGATGGGGTCGCTCCTCGTGGGCTCGGTCGCGGCGCGGACCCTCTCCAGGCTGTGGGGCTGCCCCCTCATCGGCGTCAACCACCTGGAGGGCCATATCTTCGCGGCCGAACTTGGGTCCGAGAGCCGCCCCATCGGGACGCCGTTCGTGGCGCTCATCGTCTCGGGCGGCCATACGGACCTCATCCTGTCGGAGCGCCCAGGCGGCTACCGCGTGCTCGGAAGGACCAGGGACGACGCGGCCGGAGAGGCATTCGACAAGATCGCGCGCCTCTTGGGGCTGGGCTATCCCGGGGGTCCGGCCATCGACCGCAGGGCTGCGTCCGGGGACTCGGGGGCCGAGCCTTTCCCCAGGCCCCTCCTGCCGGGCACCTGGGATTTCTCGTTCTCGGGCCTGAAGACCGCCGTCTACTACCGGGTCAAGGATGGGCCTCGACCGGGGCGGACCCGCGTGTCGGACCTGTGCGCGGGTCTCCAGGCGGCGGTCACCGAGACGCTCATCCAGAAGACGCTGGCTGCGGCCCGGCGGCATGGCGTGCGCGACGTGGTCTTGGGAGGGGGGGTCGCGGCCAACAGCGCGCTGCGCCGCGGGTTCAAGGCGTTGAGGGAACAGGGCCTGCGGGTCGCGGCGCCGCCGAGGCCGCTGTGCACCGACAACGGCGCCATGATCGCGCATGCCGCCGGCCGGATGCTCCGGCTTGGCTCCCGCTCGCTGCTCAAGAGGCTCCTGAGGCCCTGCGATTGCCTGCCCGCGCGCTCGCTGCGGCCGGACCCGTCTCTTCCCTTGGCCTCGTGGGCGTCCTAGCCCTCGCCTTACGCGGCATGGCGTCGTCATCAAGGTCTCTGAGCCGCTGGTCGTCGGTCCTTCGGTGGATAAGTGGGGTGGTGGATGGGGTCGCGCCCCGGTCCCGGGGGCATTCCGCTGAAGACGAATTCTTTTTGCAACAAGGTTGATCTACAATCAGGTGCCAGGTGTTCACTTGTCGCGTATGCGACATCTGAAGACCCGGCACCTCGCGGATTCGACAAGTGAACACCTGGCAACTGGCTGCGGTGGCGTTGGTCGTGGCGGTCCCGTCGCGCGTCGACGCCGCTTTCGAGGAGAGCGGGTTCTCTGCGCGCGCCATCGGCATGGGGAGCGCCTTCACCGCTGTGCATGACGACCTCTCGTCCATCGAATACAACCCGGCTTCGCTCGGCCAGCTGCGCAACCATCAGGTCGGCGTCAACTACCTGCGCCAGCTCTACATCCCGGCCGGCCCGGCGGACCTCGACCAGATCAGCCTCGCGGGGGCCTTCCCCCTCCGGCGGGAACTCGCGAACGGCACCTTCGGTTTCGCCTGGGTCTACACGGACCACGAGAGCTACGCCTTGGACCGCGTCTTCCATTTCAGCTATGGCACCCGGGGCTTCGTGGAGTGGGAGGACTCCCAGCTCAACATGGGCGCGAGCGTCAAGTTCCTGACCCGCACCCTGCGTTCGGGCGGCGGGGAGCTCACCCCTTCCTTCGACGTGGGTTTCCTGCACCGCGCGGGGGATAGGCTCTCCTTCGGGCTGTCCTTCCTGAACGTGAACGGCCCCAAGACATCGGGCGACCGCGTCCCGTTCACCTTCAAGGTCGGGGCCGCCGAGACGAGCCGGAACTTCGTCTGGGCCGTGGACTTCACCAAGCGGGAGCCCTCGGCCACCCACCGGCCTTCCTCGAGCCTGGGCGGGGGGGTCGAGTACTGGACCTCGACCGCCCGTTGGGGTTCCTTCGCGGTGCGCACGGGACTGAGCCTCGGAGACCGGTTGAGGGCCTGGAACGCGGGCTTGGGCTGGCGGATCTTCGGCGCCCAGTTCGACTACGCGATGACCATCCCGTTCAACGACCCGAGCCCGGACTTGAACCACGGGCTCTCGCTCTTGTTCCGCTTCGGCGAGCCTGCCCCGGAGCGCCAATACGAGAAGCTCCTGAGGGAGGAGGCCCGCATCCGCGAGGACCTCAACCGGGCGCTTGAGGCGGGAGAGATCAAGCGCTGGAAGTTCGAGGCCGAGCTCGAGGAGCAACGGCGGCAGATCGAGGATCTGAGCCGGCAAGTCTCGGAGAAGTCATCGTCGGTTGGCGAGCTCAAGGCAGGCTTGAAGGAGCTGGGGGACCGCCATCAGAAGGCCGTCGATTCCTATCAGAAGTTCAAGAAGGCCGTCGAGCGCTCGCCGCAGGACAAGTTCAACGACGAGTGGGCCGTCTACGAGGCCCTCAAGGCCGGCGGAGCGCCCCAGGCCGTGCTCGTCGAGAGGGTGCGGCTCCTCCTGCGCCAGTACAAGGACACCGGGGCGGATCTTGGCCCCGCCAGCCAGGAGCTGCTTAGACTTCTCCGGAGCAGATGACGGAGTCATCTGCTCCGGCTCCCGCGGGCGTTGGTCTCTCCGTAACAACTTGGATATTGAATTGTGAGCCGGTCCTGCTACACTTACGCAGCTTGATGGAACGAGAACGGCATCAGCCCCCCCGCTACTCGCCCCCCCCGTGGGGGGGGCGAGTGAAAGCATGACCCCCGAGGAACTGCATCAAGAGTTGGACCGGCTCTGGGCCAAAGTGAGCGCGAGCTCCGGCCCGGACCTCCCGCAGATCCCTTCCGAGCGCTCCACGGTCCACGACGTGACGCTCGACGCCCTCGCCCTGATGAAGCGCCAGCAGCGCCAGAAGGAGCGGGGCTGGAGCGAGCTCCTCGACGCGAAGGAGAGGTCCCTCGATGCCTACCGGACCCGGAGCGAGGCCCTGGAGGCCGAGGTGGCGGGGCTGCGCCGGAGGCTCGAGTCCGAAGGCAGCATCGTGGTCGGCGAGGTCCTCGAGGCCAGGGCCAAGCTCGAGGCCGGGATGAAGGCGCTCGAGTCGGAGCGCGCCAAATACGAAGAGGAAAGGCGCAGCCTGGATGCCATCCTGGAGGCCACGCGCCAGCGGCTGGCGGCCGAGTCCTTCAGGGCCTTGAAGCTCCAGGAGGAGGCGCACCGCCGCGAACAGCAGTACCTTCTCGATCTGGGTGAGCTCTCGACCCGCGCGGAGCGCCACGAGGAGAACGCCGCCAGCGGCGCGGCCGAGGTCCTCAAGCTCTCGGGAAGCCTGGCGGAGGCCAAGAACGCCCTGGAGAAGACGCTGGCCGAGCTCCTGAGGGAACGGTCCCTGCGCGAGGAGACCGATGAAGAGCGCGTCTCGGCCCTCAAGAAGGTCGCCGACCTCGAGACCCATTTCAAGGAACTCAGCCTCATCTGGGAGGAAGAGCGCTCGCAGTGGCGGGAGCTCTGGGACAGGGAGCGCTCCACCTGGGAGGGCCAGCGCAAGGAGATCGAGTCCTGGGAGGCGGGCCTTAGACGGGAGCGCGAGTCGTGGCAGGCCGAGATCCAGAGCCAGGAGACCAAGCACGTGGAGTTCGTCTCCCAGATCAACTCCTCCCTGCGCGAGTCGTCCGAGACCTCGGCGAGGCTGGCCTCCGTGGTCGGCATCCTGGATAGGGTCGGAGCCCTGGACCTGCCGGGCCGCCGGGCCAATCTCGGCCGGCGCGCGAAAGGCGCGCTGACCGCGTCCTTGGTCGTGGGTCTTGCGCTTTCCGCCATCCCGTTGTGGCGTCATTTCAGCCGGCCGCGCCTGAAGGCGGTCTCGGTCCAAGCGGTCGAGCTGGACAATCCGACGGGCATGACCTACGACGGCGCGAAGATATGGGTCTCGCAGTGGAGCGGGGAGCTCCGCTCGTTCGACCCCAAGGACCTGCGGTCCAAGACCTTGCACCCGGCCTCCAAGGGGCTCGGCGCCTATCGGCCCACGGCCTTGGCCGCGGCCGGCGATTTCCTTTGGTCCGTGGACTCGGCCCAGGCCAGGGTCATCAAGCACAAGGCGGGCAAGCCCGAGGTTGTGCTGGCGAGCCTGCGCGCGCCGGGCCCAGCGCCTTGCGCCCTGGCCTTCGACGGCTCCTCCCTGTGGCTCTACGACGCCGCAACGTCCGCCATCTACCGGCAGAAGGGCGGTTCCGCCGATTTCGCGGCGGTCCCGGCCGAGGTCGAGATCGTGCCCGCGGCCATGGCGTTCGTGGACGGCCGCCTGTGGGCGTTCGACTCCAAGTCCCGGGAGATGGTGATCATGGAGCTCAAAGACGGCAAGCTGAAGTCCTGGACCCGGCAGGCCATCCCCGAGTCCCTGCTGGGCGTGAGCGTCGCGGGGCGAGAGCTCTGGGCGTTGGCCGGTCCGGCCATGGAGAGGCCTGGTTATGCGCTGGTCAAGTATCGATATTAGGCGCCAGGCTCGGCCGCGAAGGCCAGGCCGAACTCGGAGCCTGGCGCCCGGCAACGATGCTTCCTTAATAAATAGGAAACAGGATTCGGCTAGATTTAGGTGCCTGGCATATGGAGATGAGTTCCGTGAATAGACAACGGCGCCTTTCCTCAACCATCCTTCTGGCGGCCGCGTCTTTCGCGGTCGCTGTCTTGAGCGCGGAAGCGACCGACATGAGCATCGACAGCGTCTACGTCATGGTCGGCCCAAACTGCGGCTACGTGGCGCCGGAGGCCAACTCCGTGGGCGTCAAGTTCACCTGCCCGATCGCGGCCCCCTCGGACCCCTCCCTGTCGAACTGCTCCTCGACCGTGGACACCTTTGACGCCACCATCCCGGGAGCGGGCAGCGACGGCTGGGTGGACCGGCTCCAGCCAGGGTGCGGCAACGTCTCGAACGACCCGCGCATCGAGTTCGAGACCAACTACCGGGGCACCTGCTGGTACTCCTCCGGACCCAACTTCAGGCAGCCGGCCAGCCAGTACGGCACGGTCGGCTGGAACGTGTGCAACTCGACCTTGTTCCTGTGCACGGCGCTCAAGTACGTGAACACCGAGACCCTCAGCGGGGGCGGCTGCCCCGCCATCCCAGTCAACGAGATGACCATCGAGATATTCAAGTTCGTGCAGGGCCAGAACCAGAACAACGCGACGGAGGCGCCTCCGGTGAAGTCGTACTTCATCGACAACCCGGGGAACATGACGGTGTGCAACACGGGCACGGTGATGAGCCCGGTCTGCGTGGCGTGGGACGGGGCCCAGAACATCCAAGGGGAGCTCGGCAAGACCAACGGGACCTACGGCTTCCGCGTCAAGGCCAAGGTCCAGACCCAGAACCCCAACGTCGGGAACATCACGATCACGGCCGAGCGCACCTATCCTTCGGGCACCGCGCTCGACTCCAACAACACGCTCCTCCCCCAGAAGCCCGTCACCCTGGACGTGACCAACGTGCACGTCATCAGCGCCTCCCCGACGGTGGTGGGCCGGATCACGGGCGTCCAAGCCGAGCCCTACAACTTCACCTACCGCCTGACCAAGGACTCCACGATGTACATCAGGATCTACAACGCCGTGGACGTCTGCCCGACCTGCGCTAACCCCAACCCTATTAGGAACCTGATCCCGGGCCTCCCCAGGATGGGAGAGGGCACGCCCAGCGGCACGCTCTTGAACGGGGATTCCTGGAACGGCAGGGCCGACAACGGCGACTTCATGCCGCCGGGGATATACCTTGCGGCCTTCGAGGCCTTTTCCGTGGACCAGTTCGGCAGGGACCTCTCATATCAGACCACGCGCGAGATCGGCCTCGACCCCCTGCACGTGACCGACCTGAGGACCCTGCCGCTCCTGGCGGGCTCGACGAGCTTGGCGACCCTCACCTATGTCCTGACCGAGCCGGCCACGGTCTACATCGACATCTACCCGCCCAACACCCAGTTCTGCGGCAACACCTTGAACAGGGTCAACGACGGGAGCTTGGACCAGACCGCCAATCCGAGCCTGCCGCCCAAGGACTTCCAGCCCAGGACCGACTCCTGCGCCGGCGCCGCGGTGGAGCCCTTGAGGCGCATCATCGAGGCCAAGATGTCGCGCATGGACGTGGTGAGCTTTTGGGACGGGACCGACCGGTACGGCAACGCTTTGCCCGACGGGGACTACGTCTTCGTGCTCTACGCCTCGCTCCCCTCGCAGAACGGTCCAGCTTTCGGCGGGGTCGCGGCCGACCGGAGAATCTGGACTTCCATGGCCAAGGTGGGCGCCCTCCCGGTGGTGAGGAGTCTCGTGGGCATCACCCAGGTGACCCCGGCCTCGACGGTCATCGGGTCGAGCCCCGCGGTCGCGGGGGTCAACCCCTTCTACTTCAAGTACACTCTCTCGCGCGAGGCGATCGTGACCTTGAAGGTCTACGACGCCAGCGGCAAGACCCTCGTGAAGACCCTGGTGGAGAAGGACCTCCGGCCGGGCCTTTTCTTGAACCAGGAGGTCTGGTCCGACGCCGCCAACAACGAGGGCACGATCGTCACTTCCGGGACCTACCTCGTCCAGTTGACCGCCGCGGACCCCATGTTCCCGGCCAAGGTCTCCACGACCACGGCGCTCTTCCCGGTGAACCTGTTCCGCATCACGGACGTGTTCACGGGCCCGCTCCTGAGCGGCGCCTCCGACGTGGTGACGCTTACCTACCAGCTGAGCCAGACCATGAACCTGGCGTGGAACATCTACAACCCGGGCACCATCATCGTGCGGAGCTCCTCCACCTGGCCGCCGTGCGGCAAGATCGAGCCCCAGACGGGCTGCGACCAGATCCTCAAGGACGGCGTCGCGACTCAGCCGGTGATCACCATGAAGGGCCTCAGGGTGGGCCGGCAGAGATACACGGAGACCTGGGACGGCAGGGACTCGAACGGGCTCTATGTCCCGGACGGCTCCTATGTCTTCACCGTCACCGCGGAATCCACCACGACGCCGCATTACTTCGCGACGGACAGGATCATCGGGAGCATCTCGGTGGCCCGGGGCCAGATCGTGTTCACGAGCTTCGCGATCAAGCCCGAGATCCCGGACCTCTACAACTCCTCGAACACCATCCAGCTGCATCCCTACACCGTCGAGTACGGCCTCACCCGCCAATCCTCGGTGACCATCCAGATCATGACCGCCCAGACCCCCGCGACCGTGGTCCGCACCGTGATCGCAGGGCAGGTGCGCGACGGCGGCATCCTGCTGCAGGACACCTGGGACGGCCGCGACGACAGGGGGAACTTCCCGCGGTCCGGCTTCTACAACGTGCGCGTGGTCGCGGAGGACATGGCCTCGGTGCTGGCGTCGGGCTCGACCGCGCAGATGACGATCACCTACGATCCGCTCCGCATCTACGACGTCGCGGTGGCGCCATTGCGCGCGGACAGCCCGGCGGCCATCATCGCCTACCAGGTCTCCGAGGCCATGAAGATCTCGCTCAAGATCTACAAGCCGGGGACCATCTTCGACGGGGTCGGCAACCCCTCCCCGGCCGAGTCGGTCTCCCTGGTCAAGCGCATCGTCGGCATCCGGCCGGCGCGCACCCTCATCGAGGAGTCCTGGAACGGCACGGACCTCAAGCAGGCCGTGGTCCCGGACGGCAACTACAAGTTCAAGCTCGTGGCCTCGACGGACCCGGCCGCCATCGACGACATGACCGGAAACGTCCTCAACCCTGCCGCCCTGGCCTCGGACCGGCCGATCGACGAGATCCCGGTCGCCAGATTGGGCTCGGTGGACCCGTTCGCCGATTTCCAGACGAACACCTACATCTATCCGAACCCGGTCGTCGGCTCGGTCGGGCACATCCGGATATACGTGCCTTTCCAGGGCCTGGTGAAGGTCCGGTTCTACACCATGTCGGGCGGGCTGGCATGGGAAAAGGATTTCGGCGAGAAACCGCTCGATTCCTATGTCGAGTTCGACTGGAACAAGACCAACCTCGCGGGCCGCGCCATCGCGCGAGGCATGTACTGGGCGGTGTTCCGCGTGGAGGAGACTCTCGGAGGGCGGAACGTCCTCCAGGTCGTCAAGAAGTTCTTAATACCATGAGAAACGAACCGGCCGTGAGCGTGCATCGAACCATGGGAGGGTCGTTGTCCGTTTTCCTTCTTGTTTTGGCCGCCCTCCCCGCTCGGGCGGCCAATAACGAGTACGCCGGCACCAGCGGCGCTTCCTTCATGAAGATGGGCCAGGGCTCGGCGCGGGCCATGGCGCTGGGCCGCGCCTACGTGGCCTTGGCCGAGGGGACGGACGCCCTGGCCTGGAACCAGGCGGGCTTGGCGCTCACCCAGCAGAAGGAGCTGTCCTATTCCTACCTCGCCTATGTGGAGAACATCGAATCTCCCCTTTACTTCGCCTACGCCCATCCGATCGGCAGGAGCGTCTGGGGGGCGAACGTCGCATACTTAAGCGTCGAGGGGCCGGACGCCTCCATCGACGCCCGGGACGCCAGCGGCATCCCGCTGAACAACCAGGACCTGGTGGTGCGCAACGCCTTCGGGACCCTGGGCATCGGGCGGTCGTTCTGGTACGAGAAGCTCTTCCTCGGGGCGGGGGCGCGCTTCATCCATGAGGACGTCGCGGGCGCGGCCCACGACGTCATCGTGGGGGATGCGGGGGTCCTGCTCAAGCCCAACAGCGTCCTGGCGCTCGGCGGGTCGGTGCAGAATTTCGGCTCGAGCAAGGCCAACGTGGCGACGGTCGGCAGGGTTGGGGCGGGACTGCGGCTCGGGGACTTCGTGACCCTCGCCGTCGAGGTCAACAAAGCCTCGGACGACACGGCGCGCATCGGCGTGGGCGGCGAATTCCAGCTCCCCGAGGAATATCTGGAGGTGGGCCAGGTGGCGGTGAGGGTGGGCTATTACAACGCCGACCACACGGGTTTTAGCTACAACCCGACGCTCCAGAACCTCAACCTCGACCGGTCCACGGGCCTGAGCTTCGGGCTGGGTGTCTTTACCTCGCGGATCTTCGGCTATGGGCTGGGCCTGGATTGGGCCTTCGTGCCCGCGGGCGCCCTGGGATCCATCACGCAGATCTCGGCCAAGGTCAAGTTTTAGCCGACAAATAATATGTTTTTATCCGAAGAAGCCTTGACAATGCCCGGCCTGGGTGATAAACTCAGAATAGATGAGGCAGGTGCCTGGGCGGAAGGGTCAGACCGCGGTGGAGTACTTGCTGACGACTCTGCTGCTTGTCACCTTTTTCGTCGGGCTCTATGGTTTCCTCCATCAGCAGGTGCGCAAGATGTTCATCTTGGGGGGGATCAAGATTCTGATGATGTACGATTAACTTGCCCCCCCCACGGGGGGGCAAGTAGCGGGGGGGTAAGAGGTGACTATGATGGAGACATTCGTCGCCGTTCAGAACCGGTTCAACCGCTGGCTCGGGGAGAAGAAAGGTCAGAACACGGTCGAGTACCTCCTGATGCTGACCGTGGTGGTCGGCGTGGTGCTGGTGGCGGGCGTGGCGCTGAAGAAGTACATGCCGCAGCTCTTCCAGCAGATCCAGGAGATGATCGGCAAGGCCGCCGGGAGCCTCGGCCAGTAGGGGCGGCCCCGTCTTCCAGCGCAACCGTCCCGCCGCTCGTCGCCCGGCCATGGGCGGCGAGGGCGGGCGCTTGCTACCCGAGAGAAGGAAGGCTTGATGAAACGACGGCGAGGGCAGGTCATCGTCGAGGTGATCCTGATCCTGCCGCTTTTCTTGGCCATCGTCTTCACGATCCTGGAGATGGGCAACATCGCCTTCCACTTGATCCTCATCCAGCACGCGACCTGGGAGACGGCGCGCTACGGGGCCATGATCGCGGCTCCCAAGGGCGGGAAGGGCGGAGGCATGGACGTCAACGCGGGTACCCTGGAGAAATACCTTCAGCGCGTCATCGTCGCGGCGAAAGTCAAGAAGGCCTTCCCGTCGCCGACCATCCCGGATCCTCAGGCGGGCATCATGTCGTACGATCTGGTGCTGACGACCGAATACGCGATCCCGCTGATCTTTCCGATCAGCAACTTCGCCCTGTCGAAGCCGCCCGGGACCGGCAAGCGCTTGGTCGAGATCACGCTGCGCATGCCGATCGAGCAGCCGCTTCTGAAATGATGATGCAAGCCTCCCCCAGGGGGAGGCGCGCAGCTGTGGGGGAGAAAGCCGTTTAGAGAGGAGTGTCTGATGGAAAAGAAGGGCGTGTTGATCCCGATGGTCCTGGCGATGCTCGCCGCGATCTTCTACCTGATGGTCTTGAGCTCCAAGGAGCGGGCGTTGAGCCAGGCGTACGAGATGGGCCAGGTCCTCGTCGCGCGGGTCGACATCCCGGAGCGGACCGTCGTCAACGAAACGATGGTGGAGGCCGTCCAGGTCCCCAGGAAGTTCATGGAGCAGGACGGCTTCGAGGTGAAGTCGCCGTCCGACATCAAGCTGATCTCCAACCTCGTCACGCGCATCAGGATCCCCAAGGGCAACCAAGTCACGACCGCGGCCCTCATCCCCATGTCCCCCGAGGCGGGCCTCAGCGTCAAGATCCCGCCGGGGTACCGCGGCACCATCCTGGGCATCGACCCGGAGCTCAAGGCCCTCGTCAAGCCCGGCGACCGGGTGGACGTCCTCGTCACCTTCGACGCCTCGATGGGGGAGCAGCGCAAGGAGAAGGTGACGGCCACCATCCTCCAGAACGTCTTGGTCATCGCGGTGGGCCTCGACATGGGCATGGGCATGAGCGCCAAGCAGCTCAAGGGCGCCAAGGAGAAGGAGGACAGGACCGCCGCCTTCTCGGAGAAGGCGGTCATCAGCCTGGCTTTGAATCCGAACGAGGCGCAGTACCTCGCCCTGGCCTCCAAGCAAGGCGAGACGACGGTGATCCTAAGGGGATTGGGGGACGTCGAGATGCACCCCATGGAGATGGCGAGTTTCAGGAAGCTGTTCAAGCAGCAGTAGTCGAAGCCGTGCTAAAAGTCGCGCTAGGCGTTCAAGGCATCAAGATGAGACATCTGTGGAAAGGCGCGCTGTGGAGCGTGTGTCTGTGGACGCTGACATCTCTCTCCTGGGCTCAGCCGGAGGATTCCCTGGTAGCGATCTCGGCGGACATCGTGGAGATATCGGGGTCGATCGCCAAGGACATGGGCTTCGCCTGGGGTCCCTTCCAGACCGGGATCGCCTTCGCCGAGGAGACCATCCCCGGCATCTACACCCTCGGCGACTTCGCCCGCAAGACCCAGCTCCAGACCTCCTTGAAGCTGCTCGAGACCGAAGGGAAGGCCCAGCTCCTCTCCAACCCGAAGGTGATCGTGCAGGCGGGGAACCAGGCGAACTTCGTGGTGGGCGGCGACCAGCCCTACCCGGTGACCAACAACCAGGGCGTCGGCGTGGAGTTCAAGAAGTTCGGGGTGATCCTCAACGTGCTGCCGGTGATCAACCCCAACAAGAAGGACACCATCCGGGCCGAGGCCCAGCTCGAGGTGTCGAACCCCGACTTCTCGAAGCCCGTCACGGTGGGCAACACCTCCGTCCCGTCGATCACCACGCGCCAGGTCCAGACCTCGGTGGAGATCAAGAGCGGCGAGACCCTCGTGATCGGGGGTCTGAAGATGAGCTCGAAGAACATCACCAAGACCCGGATCCCCTTCATCGGCAGGATCCCGCTCATCGGGCTCCTCTTCACGAACACGAACATCGTGGAGGAGCAGAAATCCCTGTTCCTGTTCATCACGATGGAGATCGTCAAGTAGCAAGCCAAGTTGGGGCCTGATGACTGATCAGAATCCGGAGACCGAGACCGGCAAGGCCCGGGAGCCTTGCCGCGTCGTCGTTTTGAGCGGCCCCAAGGAGGGGGCCGGGAAGAGCACCATCGCGCTCAATCTGGCGCTGGCGTGGGCCGGGAGCCAGAACCGCAAGGTCATCATCGTGCAGATGGACGCCTGGGCGACACGACCACCGGGATCGGGAGGCTCCTGCGAGGCAGGATCCCGATCAGCAGCTACGGGGTGGGGCTGCTCCCCTTGGGCGAGAGGCTCCAGGACATCCGCAACCTGCCGTCCCAGTCCGTCGTGGCGGTCCTGGGGTCGCTCGCGGAGTCCTACGACCTGTTCCTCGACGTGGACCCCTTCTTCCCGATGCAGGTCTTCTCCTTCGACCTGGCGGACCTCATCTTCTGGGTGTGCCTGCCCCAGCGGTCCCATTTCGAGGCGACCTACGCCCTCTTCCAGGAATACAAGGCCCTGCATTTCCCGCTGGAGAAGTTCGAGATCGTCGTCAACCAGGCCAACCTTCCCGGCGCCATCGCGCCCAAGGAGGTCAACCGCTTCTTCGAGAACATGAACAAGCGCGTCCTGGCCTACATGCCCTGGGAGGACCTCCTGCCCGAGTACGCCAACACGCAGAAAGTCCTGATCGTGGAGAACCTGCAGTCGGAATGGGTCAAGACCCTGCGCATCCTCCTGGGCCGCACCTACGAGGTTAAGCCCACGGTCAAGCGTTGGGATTCGAGCTCCAATTACGAGGAGATCGGCCAGGGCGCGGATTTCCTTTGGAAGTCGACGGCTCCCGCTCCCCAGGCCTCGGCGGGGGGAGAGGAGGCGAACAAGAGCGCCACGACGACCTCGACCGGCCCGCTGCCGGCTTTCTGGGACGAGCTCAAGACCAAGATGCACAAGAACGTCGTGGCGGCCATGGAGACGGAGCGCATCCGCATCTCCGAGGACCCCAACCAGAACGAGGAGAACCGCCACCGGGTGAGCTCCATCATCGAGAACCTCATCCAGCGCGAGCCCAACCTCGCGCTCTCGCGCGCGCAGCGGGAGCAGTTCGTGCAGGAGTTGGTGGACGAGATCCTGGGCTTGGGACCCATCCAGGGCCTGCTCCGGGACCCGTCCATCAACGAGATCATGGTCAACGCCTTCGACAAGATCTACATCGAGCAGAAAGGCAAATTGGTCCTCCTCAACCTGCGGTTCCGCGACGACGAACAGGTCATCCAGGTCATCAAGCGCATCGTCGCCCCGGTCGGCCGGCGCATCGACGAGTCCGTCCCCCTGGTGGACGCGCGCCTCAAAGACGGTTCCCGCGTCAACGCCATCATCTCCCCGCTGGCGGTCTCCGGGCCGACATTGACCATCCGGCGGTTCTCGGCCAAGCCCTTCACCTTCCAGCAGCTCATCAGCTTCGGCGCGACCACGCCCGAGATGATCGACTTCATCAAGGCCTGCGTGCTCGCGCGCAAGAACATCATCATCTCGGGAGGCACCGGCACCGGCAAGACCACGTTCCTCAACATGTGCTCGGGCTTCATCCCGGAGGACGAGCGCATCATCACGGTCGAGGACACCGCCGAGCTCAAGCTCATGCAGGAGCACTGGGTCCGGCTGGAATCCCGGCCGCCCAACATCGAGGGCAAGGGCGAGGTGACCATCCGCGACCTCATCAAGAACTGCCTGCGCATGAGGCCCGACCGCATCGTGGTCGGCGAGTGCCGCGGCGCCGAGGCCTTGGACATGCTCCAGGCCATGAACACCGGCCACGAAGGGAGCCTCGCCACCATCCACGCCAACACCCCCAAGGACGCCCTCTCGCGCCTCTCGGCCATGTGCCTCATGGCCGGCACCGACCTGCCGGTCACCGTGCTGGTGGACATGATCTCGAGCGCCGTGCACATGGTCATCCAGCTTACCCGGTTCTCGGACGGCAAGCGGCGCGTGACCTACATCACCGAGATCTACGGCAAGGACGGGGTCGTGTTCAAGCTGCAGGACCTCTTCCTCTTCAACCTCCAGACCATCACGCCGGACGGCAAGACCGTCGGGGACTTCTCCGCCTGCGGGAACGTTCCCACCTTCTACCCGGAGTTCGGGCACAAGGGCATGAGCATCCCCTTGACGCTCTTCCAGAGCCCGGAGCAGAAGAAGAAGGGCATCGTGCCCGCCGCGCCGGCATTTCACGGCGGAACGGCTCATTAATAAGATGAACGGCATTCTCGGCGAGAAGCCCGTCGGTGGACGGCCAAGAGGAGCGGCTAGGGCTTCGAGCCGTGAGGGTTGGCGTTCTCCGTTGAGAAGGAACGCTTTGCCTCTCATCGGTGCCTTCCTATTGATTTCAACGCCACCCTTCCTGCGCGTCTGCGACGCGCAGATATTCACCCCCCAAGAGATCAAGTTCCTCGTGGACAAGAACGAGGGCGCGGAGGCCAAGTCCCAGGTCTGCTACCACTACTTCAAGAAGGACCGCGACCCGAGCCTCACCCCTCCGGCCTGGGTGGACCAGACCCTCGACGCCATGCTGAAGAAGCCCGTCTGGCAGGACCCCGAGGAGGGCATCCTCAACGAGGCCCAGCTGTGGCAGGCCCCGGCCGCGGTTCTCTACGAGTTCTTCGAGCTCGTCCGCAAGACCTTCCCGCCGGCCGACGGGGGGCAGCTCATCCAGCCGGGCGCCCTCATCCGCGACTACGAGGACAACAGGATCCGTTTCCAGATGGCCCTCGACCGGCTCTACCGGGCGCGGCTCGGGAACTCCCTGGGCGGCAGGGGCCGGGCGGTGCTGGGCAACCTCGAGCTCATCCTCAGGGAGATGGACAGCCTCATGGAGGCGCTCACCGCCAACAGCACGGAACGCTACAAGGCCGCCGTGCTCGCCGTGGGCGCGCTCTCCAACAACACCTACGCGGTCTTGAACGCCCCGCCCAGGGGCTACGCCCCGCCGAGCCCGGAGAAGGAAGGCTCCAAAGCCATGCCCTACCTGCTCAAGCTCGTGGGCGTCGGCCTCATCTTCTTCGCCGGGTGGGCCATGGGGACGAGCCAGGAGGGCAAGATCCTCAAGGCGTGGGAGGACTACAAGATCAAGGCGAAGGAATGGGCCCACGAGTACGAGCGCCAGTTCATGACGGTGAAGGTCAACTACCTGGTCGGCGGCCCATCGGTCCTGGGGATCGTCGTCGGCGTCCTCACCTTCAACGTCTTCGGCCTCCTCATCTTCACCGGGTTCGGGGTCTACGCCGGCCTGATCCTGCCGGGCTGGCTCCTCAAGAACATCAAGTTCAGGCGCGCGCTCAAGTGCGAGGCCCAGCTCATGGACGCGCTCATCCTCATGTCGAACGGCCTGAAATCGGGGGTCGACATCGTCCAGTGCTTCGAGCTGGTCCAGCGCGACATCCAGCCTCCCATCTCCGAGGAGTTCGGCCTGTGCATCAAGAACTACCAACTGGGCACGAGCCTCGAGAAGGCCATGGAAGGCATCATCGACCGCGTGCCGAGCCGCCTGCTGGCCTACATGATCAAGGCCGTCATCATCCAGCGTTCGGTCGGAGGAAACCTCACCAAGATCTTCGACCGCATCGTCGAGAACATCCGCGAGGAGGCCAAGCTCGTGGAGAAGACCGCGGCCATGACCGCCCAACAGCGCATCCAGGCCATCGTGGTGGGCCTCATGCCTTGGGTGATGCTCGTCATCATGTGGGCGTTCCAGCCGAAGGTCATGAGCGACTTCTATTTCAGCCTCATGGGCGTGCTGGTCCTGATGTTCTGCACCGTCTGGATCTCGATCGGGATGAAGGTGGTGGACAAGCTGGGAGATATCAGAGTATGAGGCGGGACAGCCTTCCACCCCCACGGCTGCGGCGAAACGTCCGTTGGGACGTTTCGCCCCCGCGGGGGAGGCTTGCGGCTTGAGGGAAGTGACATGAACGACACCGTCATCAAGTACGTGATGCTCGCGGTCGGCATCCTGGGCTCGATGGCCGCCTACACGGCGGTCTCCCGGCTCCTGACGCCGCCGCCCCCGCCGTCCGAGACAGACCTCTCCCAGCTGGCCAAGCGGGAGGTGGGCATGAGCTCGGCCTTCTCCCGGCTCAATCCCCACGGGAGCCTTTGGGACCGGCTCGACCTCTTCCTCCTCAAGGTCCTGCGCCTCGATTCCAAGCTCGAGGAGATGCACATGCTCATGGGCCGCCCCGAGAAACCCAGCCCTCTCGACATGCTCCACATGAAGGAGGTCCTGGCCGCGATCATGGGCGGGGGCTTCGCCTGGCTGTCGGGTTCGCCGATCCTGCTGATCTTCGGCCTGATCGGCTTCGTGATCCCCGACTCCATATTCAGGAGCCGGATCAGGAACCGGCAGACGGAGATCATGCGGTCCTTCCCGACCTTCGTGGACCTCGCCGCCCTCACCATCGAGGCGGGCCTGGACTACATGACTGCCTTCGACCGGATCGTGAGGATCTCCAAGGAGAAGACCGAGCTCGAAGGCGAGGTCGGCAAGATGCTCGGCGAGATCCAGCTCGGCTACTCGCGCCGCGACGCGCTCAAGCGCTTCTCGATGCGCACCGGCATCCAGGAGATCCGCTCCTTCGTGGGCCTCATCACCCAGTCGGACGAGCTCGGGACGAGCCTCGTCGAGCTCCTGCGCAACTACGCGGCGGACATGAGGTTCCGCCGGCTCAACAAGGCGGAGAAGCTGGCCGCGCAGGCCGCGACGAAGATGCTCATCCCGCTCATGATCTTCATCTTCCCGACGGTCTTCATCATGATGCTGGCCCCGATGCTGAAGAACCTGATGGCGGGGGGGTTTGGATTCTAATGCCGAGGAATCCGGACGATGCCGGGCTCTTGGGGTTGGACAGGATTCCTCGGCATCCGTTGTCTGCGTTGCGTTTGTTGGCATCGAATTGCATCACAACATAGAGGACATCTTATGAAACGTTCCGCCAAGAAACCCTTGCCCTTGCTCGCGGTCCTTCTTCTTCCGGGTTTCTTGGCGGGGCAAGTCCCCGCCGTCAAGGACACGGAAGGCCTGTTCCTGGACATGTCCAAGGTGAACCTGGGCACCATCACCTCCGACGAGGACAAGCAGAGGTACATCTACACCATCCAGCTGGAGAAGGCGCGCATCACGAGGAAGACCCTCAAGGGCGTCTACGAGAACGCCTTCGACCTCTACCGCAAGGGGGAGTTCGACGCGGCCAAGGAGCTCTCCGGCCGCATCCTCGCCATCGACCCGACCTACGAGGACGCGGCCATCCTGCGCCGCGCCTCCGAGGAGCTGCACGGGGCCCGGAAGCCCCGCTACTCGGAGAAGAAGCTCATCGAGAGCAAGTTCGAGGAGGGGATGGCCCTCTACCGCCAGGGCAGGCTCGTGGAGGCCGCGGGCCGCTGGGAGGAGGCGGTCAAGCTCTCTCCCACGAACCTCAAGGCGCGCTACTGGCTCAAGAAGTCGCGCAAGGAGATGGCTGAGGAGCATTTCCGCAGGGGAGAGCGCGCCTACCGCCAGCATCGCCTGCGGGAAGCCCTCGACCAGTGGTATTCGGCGCTCGTCTTGAACCCCCGCTACCAGAGGCTTTCCGGCCTCATCGCGCGGGCCGAGGCCGAGATCCGCGACGCCGACGCCAACGAGAAGCTGGTTGAGGCGCTCAACCTCTACAGCCAGGGCCAGACCGAGGACGCCCTCAGGATACTGGACACCATCCTCGAGTCCGGCCCCGGCAACACCAAGGCCCTGAAGCTCATGTCCGAGATCCGCTCCGAGATCGCGGGCCAGCACGTGACCCAGGGGCGGCAGTTCTACGAGGCCAGGAAGTTCGACCGGGCCGTCGCCGAATGGAAGAAGGCCGTGACCTTCGGGTACGATACCCGGGCGGCGGACCAGCTGATCGCACGGGCCAAGGAGGCGATGCGCCGCGAGGAGGTCCGCAAGACCCGCGATACCGAGCTCGCCAAGAAGCGCGAGGAGGAGGCCAGGAAGGCGGAGGAGGAGGCCGCCGCCAAGGCGGCGGAGGAGAAGGCGAAGGCGGCGGCCGCGGCCAAGACCGGGACGGCGCCGCCGGGGCCGACGCAGGAGCCCGGCAAGGCGGGGCAGGGCCCCGCGACCGGGACCATCTCCGAGGACGCCAGGCGGTCCTCCCAGCAGCACTACCTCTCCGGCGTGATCTACTTCCAGAAGGGGGACTACGTGAAGGCCCGCGACGAATGGACGCTGGCCCTGCAGCTCGACCCGGGCAATTCCGACGCGAAGGCGGGGATCGACCGGATCGAGAAGCTCTACGGAGGGAGATGAGGCTCACCGCGAAGTGGGGGCTGTGGTTCCTGGGCATCGGCATCTACGTGATGTTCCTGGGAGGGATCTTCTACTATCACCTCTTCACCTGGAACTTCGACGAGAGGCTCAAGCTCGAGATACTGGACCTCGTCCGCGTGCACGCCGCGAAGCTCATCACGGGGCTCTCCCGCAACCAGGGCGCGATCACGATGGATGAGCTCGACACCATCACCCAGCTCGCCAAGGACGAGCGGGTGGCCTCGCTGCTCTACCTCAACAAGTACGGCGAGGTCCGCTGGTTCAAGGACCCCTCTAGGATCACCGAGAGCTTCGACCAGTTCTCGAAGGAGGTCACCATCCCGACGGACGCCATCGAGCAGGCCTGGCTCTCCAAGTCCTACATGATCCGGGCCATCCCGAACATGCCGCTCTACGACATCGCCATCCCGCTCTCGACGCGCGGGGAGGTCATGGGCGTCATCAACATGCAGGTCAGCCGCGAGGGTGTGGTCAAGCACATCAACACGGCGATGCGCAAGTACGTGGTCGGCGCCATCGGCGTGCTGCTGCTGATGGGCATCCCGCTCTATTTCTTCATGCATCACTTCGTGATCAACCCGCTCCTGGCCCTGCGCGACTCGGTCGAGGGCATCTCGCTCAAGAGCCTCGAGATCAAGTTCCCCGCGCGGCAGGACGAGATCGGCGACCTCGCCGTCACCCTGGCCAACTTCCTGGGCAAGGTCAGCCGCGAGATGGCCAACACCATGGTCCGCGAGAAGGCCAGGGGCCAGGCCGAGGCGCGCTGGTGGCAGACCATCCTGTCGGCCATCGTCACCAAGGCCCACCGGGCCATCGTGGTGGACGAGGACAACTCGGTCCTCTACACCAACTTCCAGGTGACGGGGACGGTCGCCGCGGACGGCAAGATGCACCTCCTCGACGTCATCGACACCCAGCAGCAGGACGTCCTGCGGCTCGTCGGCGTGGCGCTCGACCGTCCCAATCAGGTGGTCGAGGCGGACACGATGTTCCGCGCCGAGGCCTGCCACGTGAGGGCGGTGCACCTCGAGGAAGAAGGCGAGCTCCGCCGGACCCTCATCATCTTCGAGCCTAAGGCCGGCGGCCCGCGCGTCTAGATCTAGGTGTCAGGCGTCAAGTTATCAAGTTATTCAGTAACTTGATATCATATCAGTCAACAACTTGATGCCTGACGCCGATTTTCGCATCCTGTACCTCAACGAGCTCCTGGCTGACCTGCCCCGGCTGGGCTCCTTCCTGAAGTCTCACCTCTCCTACCTGATCGGCGCGGCGGTCGTCATGCTCGCGCCCGCGGGGTGGGCCGTGTACCGTTCCTTCCGCAGGAAGAGGGGGGGCGACTTGACGGCCATGCCGGCCGCGGCGCTGGTGAGCCTCCTCTCCCCGGCACGCGAGGACGAGCTCCTGGCCAGGCTGACCGGGCCGCAGGCGCCCTTCGACGCGGGGTACGTCCTCGACGCGGCCGCGGCCCTGGCGGGAAAGGGCCGGCGGGAGACGGCCCATCTCCTGCTGACGGACCGGCTGCTGGGCCATGCGGCCGAGACGGAGAGGGGCGCGGACAAGGCGGTCGCCGTCTTCGTCAAGACATCGGCGGTCGACAGCCTCGTCAACGAGAGATGCGAAGGCCTGCCCCAGGGGTTCGCCCTGGCCTTCGCCCGCGCCCTGGAGCGCCAGGGACTTCCCGAGAAGGCCTTGACGCTCTCCGAGAAGGCCGCCCCGCAGGACCCCCGCACCCTGAGGCTCAAGGCCAGGGTCCTGTTCTCGCGCGGACGGTTCGGCGAAGCCGTGGAGGTCCTCGCGAGGCTCGGTCGGCCCGCCTGGGACGACGCTGACCTGATCCTGGCCCTGAGGAACTATCTCGCCCTGAAGGACGGTGCCCGCGCCAAGGACCTCTTCGGGTCGCTGCGCCTGCGGAAGAACCACACGGCCGCGGACATCCCGGACGTCTACTACGAGTACGGCGTCTTCATGGAGGCGGCTGGGGAGACCCGGGCGGCTCTCGAGTGCTTCTCGCGCTTCTACGCCCTGAGGGTCGATTTCAAGGACGCAAGGCTCCGCTGGGAGCGCCTGAGGGCGGCGCCAGGGGCCCAGGCCGCGGTCCCTTCGGGCGCGGGGCCTGAGCCAGGGGCGCCTGCGCCTGCGGCGCAGACGCCCGGCAGGGTCGGGGGGAAATACGAGCTCCGGCACCGGATCGGACAGGGCGGGATGGGGGTTGTCTTCGAGGCATGGGACCATTCGCTGGACCGGAGGGTCGCGATCAAGAAGATGGCCTTGGAGCTCAAGGACGCTCCCCGCCTGCGGGAACGGTTCCTGGCCGAGGCCAAGATCGTGTCGCACCTCTCCCACCCCTTCATCGTCCCGATCCACGAGATCGTGCAGGAGGGCGGCGAGATCTATCTGGTGTTCGAATTCGTGGAGGGGAGGCCCCTCTCCCTCATCATCGAGGAGAAAGGCCGGCTCGGACTCCCGGAGTGCCTGGGCCTCTTCAACTCCATCTGCCAAGCGGTCGACCACGCTCACCGGGCCGAGGTCCTGCATCGGGACCTCAAGCCCTCGAACATCATGGTCGACGTCAACGGGCTCGCCCGGGTGATGGATTTCGGCGTGGCGCGCGAGGCCAAGGACACGATGTCGCATCTCACCAGGCTGGACTGCGCCGGGACGCCCGTCTACATGGCGCCCGAGTCTCACCTGGGCAAGGCGGTGCAGGCCTCGGACGTGTTCTCCCTGGGGGTCTGCCTCTACGAATGCCTGTCCGGGGAGGTTCCGTTCCCCGGGCCGGACTACCTGGCGCAGAAGGAAAGGATGCATTTCAAGCGGGTTTCCCAGCTGGTGCCGGGCCTGCATCCCGGCGTGGATGCCCTGCTGGAGGCCACCCTCTCGCCGGACCCGTCGAAGAGGATCGGTTCGGCGATGGAGTTCCTCAAGGGTCTTGAGACCGTGCGCGAGTGAGCCGGGGTCTGACGGGGCGCGAGACTTCGGCAAGCTAGGTTGCGCGACGTGCTGGCGGCTCTCAAGGGTGAGCGCAAAGGCGTGGGCGTTTCTTTGCCGTCCGCCATGCCCGAGATCGGGATGGTGGTGGGGCGCGACGTCGCCATGAAGCGCGCGAAGGAGGACGACGAGCGCCGCAGGGCGGCGACCCTCATGTCTCTGGGAGTGCCCGCTGCCGCGGGCGCGGGCGCGGACGCGGACGCGGCGGCCGCGGTCGGAGACTCTTCAGGGGCAGGGGCGCAGCGCTCCGTCAGGGCGGCTCCCAAGGCCGCCATCTCAGCAAAGGCCTCCGGTTCCGCGGCAGCCAAGGCTCCGGCCTCAGGGCAGTCCCCCGCAGCCGGCGACTCCCCCGCGACCGGGGGGTCTCCTGTGACCAGCCACGTTTTCGCGGCCCAGCCGGCGTCCAGCGCATTCTATTCTCAATCCATCCAGCAGGGCCGGCTCTCCCGGCTCTCCGGCGGAGGCGGGATCCGGGGAAATTTCGCGAAAGGCCGGCTCGTGCAGCGATCGCTGGGCGGGGACGGAACCTTCGTCCTGAAGAAATCCCTGGCCAGCAGTTCCCCGGGCAGGCGCAGGCTCGTGAACAGCAGGGCCCTGGCCCAGGCAAGGGGCATGGCCGGCATCAACAGGGAGTTGAAGCAGGCGGGCCGGGAGGAAACCGCGTCCGACAGGGGAACCACCCAGTTCGAGGGCACCCAGAATACGGCGTTGCTCAACGCTGGACGTCGGGAGGGCGAGGGCCCTGATACAGACACGGAACAAGACGACGCCTCCGATCGGACGAGGCAGACGGCGGCCACGGATTCTCCTTCGAGATCTCGAACCGAGGAGAAAACCACCTGCACCACGGAGCAGATCAACGACGGCATGGTGATCCAGGATGACGGGACCTGCGGCCAGCCCAAGGCCAAGCAGACGGTCGATGTCCGCGTGAGTACCTGTTGAATGTCCGTATGAGCCGTCAGTATCCGGCCCCAGGCGCGAAAAGACGACCCGCCTCCCGGATCGGCTGTCGGATTCCCCCTTGCGGACGACGGGTTATGGGGCTACAATACCTTCATGGGAGATTTCGACGAGATAGTGGGGAAGGTGGTGACGGGGCGCCGCTTGGCCGGAGACCCTATCGTCAATGCCCGGATCCTCCTTGACACCATTTCCAGGCTCCAGGGCGGCCGCGTGGCTCCTAAGGGAGTCTGGCGCTTCAAGACCTTCGAAGAGGCCGATCAATGGGCTCTGGATCAAATCGCGAGGACGCCCGGGCACCCCGCCTAGAGGATCTGGTCCTTCTCTGCCGAGCCCTCAACGAGGCGGGCGCGCGCTACTTGGTGATCGGGGGTTTCGCCTTGATCATGCATGGCTACACGCGCGGCACCATGGACGTGGACCTGCTCGTGGATCCCTCTCCCGAGAACGTGGCTCGAGTCAAGAAGGCCATGGCCCGGCTGCCCGACAACGCTGTCCGGGATGTCGCGGAGACCGATGTGGAACGCTACCAAGTGGTCCGGGTAGGGGATGAGTTCATCGTGGATTTGATGGCCGAGGCCTGTGGAGTCGCCTATGCCGAGGCGGCGGGCTCGGCCCTGAGCCTCGTCGTGGATGGCGTGGCGATTCCGTATCCGGACGCGCGCTCGCTCATCCGCATGAAGGAGACGGTCCGGCCGAAAGACGCCCAGGACATCCTGTTCCTTCGCCGCAAACTCTCAGGGGCCTCCTGACGCGGGGCGCTGCCGTTCTTGGCGCAGAAGCAGGAACATTGGGCGCGGTATCGGTAGGCTATAGCGCTTTGAGCGCGGCGTAGAGTTCTCCCGCCTCCTGGAGGCGCTTGCGCGGGTCCGGCTCCAGGACCGAGGCCATGAGGGGCTCGACGGCATTGGGGAGTCCCGCGACCAGGAACTGCGGCGGCGCGTGCCGCATCCTTTCCTTCTGCGCCAGGAAGTCCGGCCCGGGGAAGGGAAGCTGACCCGTCAGCGTCTCGTAGAGGGTCACGCCCAGGGAGTAGACATCGGATGCCTTCACGGCCTTGCAGAGGCATTGGAATATCCCGCGGCACTCCTCCAGGCCGAGGCGCCTCCTAGCATACAAGATCTCAGCGAGGGACCTGCCTTCCACGAGGTCCATGACGACGTACACGTCGCCCCCGCACTCCACGATGTCGTGGACGCTCACGATGTAGGGGTGGACCAGCTGCGAGACGAACCGGGCCTCCTTGAGGAACCGCTCGCGCGCCGCGGGGTTCGACCTGAACTCGGCCCGCAGTTTCTTGAGCGCCACCCTGCGGCCGAGGAGGCGGTCCCTGCCGCCAAACACCTGGCCTATCCCGCCCTGCCCGATCAAGGCGAGCAGGTCATAGCGCCCTGCGAGGGGGCCCGCCCCGGCCTGCTCGGAAATCGGCCCAGCCGGGACGCTCTCGGGAGGTAAGGTTTCGGTGAACCCGTAGCCATTCTTGTCTTTGCCGCTCACCTCACGTCATCTTTCCGACTGGACACACCCACCGTTTCTATGCCATCATTCTGCTGCTTCCATGCCAGTCATTGCTCCTGCTTGCGACGCCTAC
>JACQWX010000001.1 GCA_016209035.1 Elusimicrobiota bacterium
TGATGAGTTCAGGACGCCAAGGGCGGCGGTAGATCAGGTTCTCGCAGCCGCGGCGGCAGGTGGTTGCGGCCGCGGATGGTCAGGACGCGCGTTTTTCGCCGGGAAGAACTCGCCGCGCAGGACTTTGCGAGCAGAAACTACGTACAGTCCCTTCAGCAGGACGTCAAGAAGGCCGAGGACGCCGCGGGCAAGGCCAACGCCGCCGTCCAGCAGACGGACCAGGAGGTCGGCAAGGTCGAGCAGGCCGAGAAGCAGCAGGAGGAGGGCGGCCAGTAGCCGTTCCCCTTGCCTGCGACTTGTGCTATAATAGCCCCGCAGGACACAGCAGCAGGAGGAAAGTAATGTATCTTGATCAAGAAGAGGTTCTCTGCGAAGAGATCCATGGGATGTACATCATCCCGCCGGACGACGGCGGACCGTAAAGGCCCGAGCGCCGTCTAGACAGACCACCGGCTCCGAAAGGGGCCGGTGGTGTTTTTGAGCCCCGTCACCCTTGACCAGAATCCTTCGCAACCGGAACTTCCTGCTCCTTTGGATCGGGCAGACCATATCGAGCCTCGGCTCGTGGGTCAACTTCGTCGGCCTCAACCTCCTGGTCTACCAGCTCGCGGGCTCGGGCAAGGTCCTCGGCGCCTTCCTGCTGGTCCGCATGGTCCCGTCGGTCCTCTTCGGGGCCCTGGGCGGACACCTCGCGGACCGCTATCCCAGGAAGACCGTCATGATGGCCTGCGACGCGAGCCGCGCCGTGCTGGTGCTGGGCTTCCTGGTCACGGACAGCCTGGCCGCCTACTTCCTCCTGGGCTTCCTGCTCTCGGGCATCGACAAGGTCTTCCTCGCCGCCAACGGCGCCTTCGTGCCGGACATCGTGGGCGAAGACGACCTCGTGGAGGCCAACTCCTTCCAGAGGATGAGCCACTCCATCATCACCGTGCTCGGACCCGCCGCCGGCGGCATGGTGGTGGCGCTCTACTCCTACAAGCTGGTCTTCGTAATCGACGCGCTCAGCTTCGCGGCGTCGGTCGCGTGCCTCCGGCTCATCCTGACCCGCCGGCACGCGCGAGCGGGCAAGAGCGAGGGGCTCGTCAAGGAGTTCAAGGCCGCCTTCTCCTTCTTCGCCGGCCACGCCGCCCTCTCCTTCCTGGGCGGCGTCCGGCTCATCGACGGCATCGGCAGCGGCGCCTACAACACGGCCCTGCCCATCTTCTCCAAGTCCCTGCAGGTCACGCGCGGAGCGGCCTACGGCTGGCTCGTGGCGTCCTGGGGCCTCGGCGAGTTCATCGGCGCGGTCCTGGCGACCCGGCTCTCCAAGATGGGCGTCGTGTCCCGCGAGAGGTTGTTTTGCGCGAGCGTGGCGGTCATGGCCGTGGGCATGGGCCTCGCCTTCTGGTCCGGCGGGCTCTTCGACGCCATGGTCGCGGTCCTCATCGGAGGCGTCGGAGACGGCGTGTCCACCGTGCTGTTCAACACCGCCCTCATGAAGGAGACCCCGTCCCACATCAGGGGCAAGGTCTACGGGTGCGTGGCGTCCGCGGCCTACACGGCCGTGGCCCTCGGCATGGGCGTCTCCGGCGTGCTCATCGACAAGTGCGCCTTGCGCAGCGTCACCAATTTCGCTTCCATCTTCATCATCGCCGGCATGGCGGCCGTCTACCTCCTCCGGAGTACCCCGGCCCGCCGCGGGCCGCGCGCGCTCTGAGATGACTCGCAAGGGATTCCCCTTCAAGCCCCAGGTCGCGGGCTGGGAACTGACCCTGGCGTGCAATATGCAGTGCCTCCACTGCGGATCCTCGGCCGGACGGCCGCGGCCCGACGAGCTCGCCGTCGCCGAAGGCCTGGACCTCATCGACCAGCTCGCGGACCTCGGCGCCAGGATCGTCACCCTTTCGGGAGGCGAGCCCCTCCTCCACCCGGCGTGGGACCGCTACGCGGCCCGGCTCTCGGAGAAGGGGGTCGAGACCTTCCTCATCACGAACGGGCTGCTCCTCGGGCCCAGCATCCCGAAGATCGTCGCCTCGGGCATGAAGCGCATCGGCATCAGCATCGACGGCGCCGAGAAGACCCACGACTTCATCAGGAACCGCCCCGGCTCCCTGCGCGCGGCCTTGGACGCCGCCCGGGACGCCAAGGCGGCCGGGCTCTCGGTCGGCGCCGTCACGCACGTGTCCAACGCCAACTTCTCCGAGCTCGACGAGCTCCACGGGCTCCTTACCACGGTCCCTTTCGATTTCTGGCAGGTCCAGCTCGCCTTCCGCCAGGGCCGCATGAAGGAACACGCGGGCTTCGCCCTCGACCCCGGCAGGATGGAGGCCGTGGCCCTATCCGTGCACCGCAAGCAGCGCGCCAAGGGGAAGCCCTGGGTCGTGGCCGGCGACAACCTCGGCTACTACTGCGCGCCTCCCATCACGAAGTACCCGTGGAAAGGCTGCCACGCCGGACGGCACCTCGTCGGCATCGACGCCGACGGCGCGGTGAAGGGGTGCCTGTCCCTGCCGCGGGAGTTCGTGGAGGGGAACGTTAGGAAGGAATCCTTGAAGAGGATATGGGAAGACCCCGAGAGGTTCAAGTACAACCGATACTTCTCAAACGACATGCTTAAGGGGTCGTGCAGGGGTTGCCCGAAAGGCAACCCCTGCAGAGCAGGATGCACGGTCACCGCCGTGTCCGCGACCGGGAGCAAGTTCGACAACCCGTATTGCCTCTATCATCTCCAGCAGGCGAAAAGTGAGAAAAGGAACTGAGCCGTCCCCTCTCGAGACCCTGAAGAAGGCGGCGACCAAGGTCGCCATGGTCGAGTGCTGCGCCCTCGAGGGCGTCCCGTGCTGCCTCATGTGGCACGGCCGCAGCCCCAGCGTGACCGTCGCCTACTGCTTCCACGACGGGGTCGCCTACGAGCCCAGGGAGCGCTGGGGGGTCTCGCACCTCCTCGAGCACTGCATGCTCAAGGGCACGCAGAACCTGCCCAGCCTCCACGCCGTCTCCAGGAGGGTCGAGTCCGCGGGAGGCAACGTCTCCGCCTTCTCCACCAGGGACATGACGGTCTTCTGGGTCAAAGTCCCGGCCGGGCACGAGGACCTCGCCCTGGAGGTCCTCACCGAGGTCGTCGCCCGCCCTCTGCTCGACGAAGCGGCCGTCAAGGCGGAGAAGGCCATCATCGGCCAGGAAAGGCTCCGGGAAGCCTCGAACCTGGGCCGGCACGCCTCCACCTCATTGGAAGGCATGCTGCTCGAGCCCTCTCCCCTTTCCCGGCATCCCGTGGGCTCGGAGGAGTCCCTGGCGGCGTTGGACAGCGACGCGCTGAGGGCGCATCTCGAAGGGGCCTACGGCCGGCGCAACATGGTCGTGGCCGCCGCCGGAGGGCTGTCCTCCAAGTTCCGGGGCAAGCTGCGCTGCGCGCTGGCCGCCCTGCGGCGCGCCTCCCCGGCCGCGAGGCCCGCCTTCGAGGTCTCCTCCCCCCTGGCAGGCTGCCGCGAGGCGCTGCGGGGCCTGGTCCAAGGGCCCAGGCCCCGCAGCAGCCAGGCGTACTTGAGCCTCGGCTGGAGGTTCCCGGTGAAGGACCGCGGCGAGCTCATGACCTGGCGCGTGGTCAACTCGCTCCTGGGTGTCGGGTACACCAGCCTCCTCAACCAAGCCCTGCGCGAGCGCGAGAACCTGGCCTACCTCTGCACCACGACCTTCAACGAGTACCAGGGCACGGGCGTGCTCAAGGTCAACACCGCCGTGCCCGGCCCGGCGTTGGGCAAGGCCGTCGACCTCGTCGGACGCGTCGTCCAAGGCCTGCGCGAGGGCTGCATCGACGAGGCCGCCTTCGGCGAGGCCGCGATCCGGCACTACGCCGCGCTCGTCTACAGGCTCGAGGACTCGCTCGACGCCGCCAAGCTCCTGGGGGCGAGCCTGGCCAGGGAAGGACGGCCCTTCTCGGCCGGCGGCTACCTCGAGGAGCTCTCCGGCGCCGCTCCCCGGCGGGCCTGCGAGCTCGCGGCCAGGCACCTCGTGGCCGCGGCCCGCAAGGCTTTCCTCATCGCCGACCCCCAGGAGGCGCTCAAGGTCTTCCCGGGCGCGAAGGTCCCGTGACGCCTTGAGGCGCGGGGAGGAAGAATAAGCTAAGATTTCCGCTTGAAGGACGCGGCCGGATCAAGGAGAACCAACATGGCGATCGTCGAGTTCGGCGAGTTCAAGGGCAACAAGATGATCATCCTCAAGCGCACGCCCGATGATCAGTACCCTTTCCAGTTCGGCGTGAGCAAGGCGAAGCTCGTCGTCGAGCACATCGAGGACATCCGCAAGTTCGTCGAAGAGAACCAGAAGCCTTAGAGCGCCTACTTGCCTTCGGCCGGCTTGGCCCGGCTAGGCTCCCCCCGGCGCTCTTTCTTCGAGAAATACAGCCACGGCGCGGCCAGGCGGAGAGCCCCGAGCACCGTGGTCGCGCCCGCGGCCAGGAGGAGCGCCTTCGCGATGGGGATGCCGGTCAGCACGAAGCCGTAGAGGTAGGTAGCGAGGATGGCCGCCAGGATGCCGAGCAGGGACTCGGCCGCCAGGATCTTCGTGATGTCGGACCCGGAGTACTTGCCCAGGGTCTTCTGGTGGATGCCGGCGATCAGGATGGCCGAGAACCCGGTCGCCAGGGACGTCAGGCCGTAGAGCCCGAGCACCACCCACATGGAGGAGGCGCTGATCAAGGCCCAGAACAGCGGCACCTCCAGCACGGCCATGATGTAGAAGGGGATGGAGAGGCCCTCCTCGCTCTTGAACCCGAGCCTATGGAACAGCCGCCGCATGGGCTCCATGAGCAGGGTGGCCAGGATGCTGCCCGCGCTGAAGAAGGCCACGAGCATGCCGTAGTAGCCCATGGGAGTGCTGACCAAGCCTTTCATGAACCAACCCAGCACCGGCACCTTCAGGATGGCGCCGATGGTGTCGGCCTTGGCCGCGATGAGGTTCTCCACGAACTCGGGCAGCACGTTGAAGATGAGCGGGTCGGCGAAGAGCGAGACCGCCAGGGTCAGGATGGTCAGGGTCCGGAGGAACCTGTTCTGGTAGACGAGCTTGACGCCGTCGCGCAGCGCGGTCCACAGGTCCCGGAGCGGGCCCTTGAGCGAGAAGGGCGCCTTCGCGGCCGTGGCCGCGGCCTGCCGCGATGCCGGCAGCGATCCCGTAGATGCCGTAGATGACGGCGCCGCCCACGCCGGTCTTGCCGAAGAGCTGCTGGATGAGCGAGATTTGCCCGGCCAGGGCGGGGCCGATGATGGCCACCACCGCGCCCAGGAAGGTCAGGATGGAGTTCGCCCGGGTGCGCTCCGCGTCGGTCACGCTCTCGTCGCCCATGATGCGGGCGGTCGCGGCGCTCTCCATGGTGACGGAGAGCCCCTGGAAGAAGGACTGCGCCGCGATCAGCCCGAAGAGCGTCCACAGGGCCGCCTGGAGGCTGAAGAGCCCGGAGGCGAAGAACAGCGTCGGGATCATCATGATGATGCCCGCGCGGATGAGGAAGGAGCGGACCAGCCACTTCTTGGGGCCCTGCTCCGGATGCCGGGTGAAGATGGGGGTGCTCGCGTAGCTGAAGGCCTGCGCCACCCAGTGCGCGATGCGGGCGAGGCTGCGGTTCTCGCGCACGAGGTCCCGGATGGCCTCCTCGCCGGCCACGCGCGCGTCGTTGTTCTCGCGGAGAAGGTTGCGCGTGAAGGACGAGATCAGGTAGGGCAGGCCCACCACGTACATCTCGATGCCGAAGATATAGACGGAATAGCCGGCGACGTAGCGCCAGAACGACTGGTTGCGCTCCGGCTCGCGGAAGACCTTGAACCAGCCGCTCTTCTTGGGCTGTGTCTCGGCCGGCTTCTCCTGCGCCGAAGGCGCAGGCGTCTCAAGAGCCTTGACGTCGCCGACGCGAGGCTCGGAGGGCTTGAGCCCCGCGCCGGACGGCGAAGGATCAGGCGACGCCGAGTCTTCCTGGCCGGGCTGGGCCCACCGCTCGCCGGTCAGCAGGTTGAACTGCCGGGCCACCGAAAGGCTCGCGGTCTCAGCAGGGGCCTCCTTGAGCGACTCCCCGGCCTCTGCGATGCCGTCGGTGACGGATTCAAGGCGGGGCGTCAGCTCAGAGGCGGTCTCGGAGACCGTCTGCGGCGACGCTTCAGCCAAGGGGCTGACCGCGACGACCGCGGGCTCAAGCGCCTGGGCCTCGACGATCGGGATCGCGACCGGGAGGGCGTCGGCGGACGCGGGCGCGGGCGCGGCCAGGAGTCCGGGCAGGGCAGGGAGAGCGCCGAAGGCGGAGGGCCCGGACAGGCGCAGGTCCGACCCGCGGAAACCCGCGGCCTGGACCGCCGCTCCGGTCATGCCGCCGAGATTCGAAGCGGACACCGGCTGGACGCGCGTCAGGACGGTCTGCGCAGCGACGAGTCCGGGCTCCGCGGCCAAGCACAGGGCGAGAGCGACGGCCAACGCCCCCTTGCATGTGCCAGGCGCCATGGGCATTGGGATATTATATGCGCGAAAGCGCGGCGCCTATCCCGGACCTTCGGCCCTTGGAAGACGGTTATTGGGCCCAAGCCGCCTTGGGCCCAAAGACGCACTGGGCGTCAGGCATTGAGACCCTTGCATTCCTCATGCCCACCCTCACGGCAGTCAATCTACCATATATTGTAGAATCCCCGGCCGATGACCGAGCAGGGGCTTGCTGAACGCGAAGCCTGTCTGGTCCTGGAGGACGGCACCGCGTTCCGCGGCCGCGCCTTCGGCAGCAGGCGCAACGCCTTGGGCGAGGTCGTGTTCAACACCGGGATGGTCGGCTACCCCGAGAGCTTCACCGACCCGTCCTACCGCGGCCAGATCCTCGCGCTCACCTATCCCCTGATCGGCAACTACGGCGTCCCCGCGGACTTCGACCGCGAGCTTTCCACCTTCTACGAGTCCGGCCGCATCCACCTCGAGGGCCTCGTCGTGTCCGAGTACTCGCAATACCACCACCATTGGACCGCGGCCCGCGGCCTCTCCGACCTGCTGGTGGAGCAGGATGTCCCGGGCATCGACGGCGTCGACACCCGCGCGCTCACGAAGCACCTGCGCACCCGCGGCCCCATGGCTGGCCGCATCGTGGAGGGAAAGGCGCCTGCGCCGGAGGCGCAGGTCTCCCGCGCCATTCCCCGGCGGCACCTCGTCTCCGAGGTCTCGGTCAGGGAGGTCCAGACCTACGGGGAAGGAGCCAAGACCGTCGCGGTGGTGGACTGCGGATGCAAGAACACCATCATCCGCAGCCTCCTCAACCGCAAGGTGCGGGTGCTGCGCGTCCCGTGGGATTTCGACGCCACGCAGCTCCCGGCCGACGGCTTCCTCTTCTCCAACGGGCCCGGCGACCCGAAGGACTGCGGCCCCACCATCGAAACCGCGGCCAAGGCCCTTGCCCAAGGCAAGCCCTTGTTCGGCATCTGCCTGGGCAACCAGATCCTGGCGCTGTCCTGTGGCGGGGGCACCTACAAGCTCAAGTTCGGGCACCGGGGGCAGAACCAGCCGTGCCGCCTCGAAGGCACCCGCAGGTGCTTCATCACCTCCCAGAACCACGGCTACGCCGCGGACACGGCCGCCCTGCCCGAGGGCTGGGAGCCCTGGTTCACCAACCTCAACGACGGCACCAACGAAGGCCTGCGGCACCGCTCCAAGCCCTTCATGAGCGTCCAATTCCACCCGGAGGCCATGCCGGGGCCCGTGGACACCGGGCACCTCTTCGACGAGTTCGTGGCCATGCTATGAGCGCCCCTCCGAAGAAGGTCCTGGTCCTCGGCTCCGGCGCGCTCAAGATCGGGGAGGCCGGCGAGTTCGACTATTCCGGCAGCCAGGCCATCAAGGCCCTCAAGGAAGAAGGCGTCGCCACGGTCCTGGTCAACCCCAACATCGCCACCAACCAGACCTCCGAGGGGTTCGCGGACCGGGTCTACTTCCTGCCCGTGACGCCCGCTTTCGTCGAAGCCGTGATCGAAAAAGAGCGCCCCGACGCCGTCCTGCTCTCCTTCGGCGGCCAGACCGCGCTCAACTGCGGGGTGGCGCTGTCCCGCTCCGGCGTCCTGGAGCGCGCTGGCATCAGGGTGCTGGGCGCCCCGGTCCGCGCGATCGAGGACACCGAGGACCGCGAGCGCTTCACGGCCCGCCTGCGCGAGGTCGGCGCGCAAGCGCCCCGCAGCCGGACGGCCTCGTCCGTGGAGGAAGCCAAGGCCGCGGCGGCCGAGATCGGCTATCCCGTCATGATGCGCATCGCCTACGCTCTCGGGGGCCTGGGGTCTGGCTGTTGCGCCGACGAAGACCAACTGGTCTCCCGCTGCCAGGCCGCCCTCTCCCACGCCGGCCCAGCCCAAGGAAGCCGGGGCCAGGTCCTCGTCGAGGAGTTCCTCGAGGGCTGGAAGGAGGTCGAGTACGAGATCGTCAGGGACTGCGCTGACAACTGCATCGCGGTGTGCAACATGGAGAACCTCGACCCCCTGGGCATCCACACCGGCGAGAGCATCGTAGTCGCCCCTTCGCAGACCCTGACCAACGAGGAATACCACCGCCTGCGCGAGATCGCCATCCGCATCATCCGGCACCTCGGCATCGTGGGCGAGTGCAACGTCCAATACGCCCTCGACCCCGGGACCGGCGACTACCGCGTCATCGAGGTGAACGCCCGCCTCTCGCGCAGTTCCGCCTTGGCCTCCAAGGCCACCGGCTACCCCCTGGCCTCGGTCGCGGCCAAATTGGCGCTGGGAAAGACCCTCCTCGAGGTGGAGAACGCCGTCACCCGCGCGACCAAGGCCTGCTTCGAGCCGGCGCTGGATTATCTGGTCGTCAAGATCCCGCGCTGGGACCTCAAGAAGTTCCGCAAGGTCTCCAAGACCATCGACTCAGGGATGAAGTCCGTGGGCGAGGTCATGGCCATCGGCCGCACCTTCGAGGAGGCCCTGCAGAAGGGCCTGCGGATGCTCGACATCGGCGCTGACGGCCTGGCCGGGGGCGTGGACATCGCGTTCGAGGACCTCGCCGAGGAGATCCGCCATCCCACCGACGAGCGCATCTTCGCCGTGTACCAGGGGCTGCGGGACGGCTTGGCCCTGGAGCGCATCCGCGAGCTCTCCCACATCGACCCCTGGTTCCTCGCCAAGATCGCCAACATCGTAGCCGTTGAGGACGAGCTCTCAGGCTGGCGCACCCAGGAGCCTCCGGAACCGCTCCTGCGGCGCGCCAAGCGCCTGGGCTTCTCCGACCGCCAGGTGGCCGGAGCCTTGGGCGCGACCGAGGACTCCGTGCGCGGACTGCGCGGCCGCCTGGGCATCCGGCCCTGCGTCAAGCAGATCGACACCTTGGCGGCCGAATACCCGGCCAAGACCAACTACCTCTACCTCACCTACGCCGGCTCCGAGGACGACGTCGGGCCCGACGCCCGGCCGCCCGTGCTCGTCCTGGGCTCCGGAGCCTACCGCATCGGCAGCTCCGTCGAATTCGACTGGTGCTGCGTGAACACGGTCAAGACCCTGCGCCGCCTGGGCTTGAGCGCCGTGCTGGTCAACTGCAACCCCGAGACCGTCTCGACCGACTTCGACGAGTGCGACCGGCTCTACTTCGAGGAGCTCACTCTCGAGACGGTGCTGGAGATCCATTCCCGCGAGCGCCCCTTGGGCGCCATCCTCTCGGTGGGCGGGCAGGCGGCCAACAACCTGGCCCTGCGCCTCTCCAAGGCGGGCGTGCGCATCCTCGGGACCCAGGCCGAGTCCATCGACCAGGCCGAGGACCGGCACAAGTTCTCCCGGCTCCTCGACCGGCTCGGAGTGGCCCAGCCCCCGTGGAGCGAGCTCTCCACCGTGGAGGAGGCCGCGGCCTTCGCCCGGAAGGTCGGCTATCCCGTGCTGGTGCGGCCGTCCTACGTCCTTTCCGGCGCGGCCATGGCCGTGGCCATGACCGACGAGGAGCTGCGCCGCTTCCTGGAGAAAGCCGCGCGGGTCTCGCCCGAGCACCCGGTGGTCCTGAGCAAGTTCATCCTCGGCGCCAAGGAGATCGAACTCGACGGCGTGGCCCGCCGGGGCGAGATCCTGGCCTACGTCATCTCCGAGCACGTCGAGAACGCCGGCGTCCACTCAGGGGACGCGACCATTGTGGTCCCCCCTCAGCGGACCTATCTCGAGACCATGCGCCAGGTCCAGCGCATCGCGGCCCAGGTGGCCAAGGCCCTGGCCATCCACGGCCCCTTCAACATCCAGTTCCTCGCGAAGGACAACGAGGTCAGCGTCATCGAGTGCAACCTGCGGGCGTCGCGCAGCTTCCCCTTCGTGTCCAAGGTCTGCGGCACCAACCTCATCGAACTCGCGGCCAAGGTGATGCTCGACTGGCCCGTGCCCCCGGTGCGCCAGGAGCCCTTCCACCTCGACTACGTGGGCGTCAAGGCGCCGCAGTTCTCCTTCACCAGGCTCAAGGGCGCCGACCCCACCCTTTCCGTGGAGATGGCCTCGACGGGCGAGGTGGCGTGCCTCGGCGACGACTTCGAGGAGGCCTTCCTGAAGGCCCTGGCCGCCGTGGGCTTCAAGTTCCCCTTGCGAAGGGTGCTCCTCTCCACCGGCCCCCAGGAGAGCAAGGTCGATTTCCTGCCGTGTGCCCGGCGCCTCGGCGAGATGGGCGTCGAGCTCCTGGCCACCTCCGGCACGGCCGCCTACCTGCGGGGTCACGGCCTCGTCGTCGAAAACGTGGACTGGCCCCTCGCGGGCGGCCCCGCCGCGGCGGACGCGCACATCCGCCGGGGCCGCGTCGACCTCGTGGTCAACATCCCCAAGAACTATCAGACCGAGGAGCTCACCAACGGGTATTTGATCCGCCGCGCCGCCGCCGACTTCGGCGTCCCCCTGGTCACCAACATCCAGCAGGCCAAGCGCATCGTGGAGGCCGTCTCCCGCAAGTCTCCCAAGGACCTCGCCATCAAGCCCTGGCAGGACTACGTCCGCACCTAGCGTGAGTTTGCCGCGCGCTAGACCCCCATTGTTAGACCGCTCAAAAAAGATGGGTTGGAAGCAGGCCGCTCGAAACCGCAGTCGGTGCACAGCTCCAGATGGCCGCCCAGAGCCGCGGTGCGGCAAGCTTGAGTAGATAGATCAGTATATTACAACTTTTCGAGGTGAGCACATGGAAAATTGTGTCGAGCATGCTTGCGTTTCCATTGCCAAGGTGGGCTGCGTTGGCCGACAAACGCCGCGCGGCCGGTCCGTATATCACCCCCAGCCCGGTACTGCTGCATCGGCCGGAGCACAAGGGGGCCATTATCAACCCGTGTTGAGGTTGTCTGTTTAAACAGACAACCTCAACACGGGTTCCGGCACCCCCCACGATGGCCCGGCTGAAGGCATCCGAATGGAACTTTTGGGCCCCTGAATCGTATATGTGTTGTGGGAGGATTAGTCAGAGTATCGATCGTTCAGCGCCGCGCCCTCAATCAGGCGATCATCCATGCCGGCCGCGTGCCGCGACGCGCCCTTCTCCCTCCCGCGACCCTGATACGGGCGCTTCGGTCGGCTCTGCGGATGAGCCAGACGCAATTGGCGAGACGCTGCGGCATCCCGCGGTCTCATCTGGCACGCCTGGAGGCTGGAAAGGTCGACTTCCAATTAGCCACCCTCAAGCGCGTCCTTGACGCCATGTTCTGCGACCTGGTGATCCTGCCGTCGGCGAGAAAGCGGCCGAGCGATGCTTTGGCGGAACGCGACCTGGAAAAGCCGTTCAGCCGGAACCCTTGGGCGCCTTGAGGCCGGGATACTCCCTGGACCAGGCGAAAAGCCACTGCTGGGCGTACCCTGACCATGGGCCGAACCTCCGCCTGGCCCAGAGCCGCAGGCCATCGTCCTTGAGCTTGACCCCGTAGAGCTCGCGCAACACCCGGCGGATCCAGGTGTCGACCGGGAAAGCAGCCATGTCGCCATAGCCGAAGAGGCGGACGCAATCCCTCACCTTGGGCCCGAACCCAAGGATGCCGTCCAGGCCTTCAACCGACTCGGTCGTCCCAAACGGCCCGCCCGCGCCTCTTGGCGCACCCGGCGCCCGCCGCGCAGCAGCCGTTCGCCCCCGAGCCCCCGCTTGCCGCGCCGCCGAGGCCAGGAACCTCCACCTGAAGCCCAGCCCCAGGCTGCGGAGCAAGGCCTCGTCATTCATGCGTCCCGGGTCGAAGCCCGTGGCCTCGTAGACGGAGATGAGGTTGCGCTGGATGCGCGGGATGTTCGAAACCGGAGACAGCAAGAACGCCACCAGGCATTCCCAAGGGTCTTGCCGGAGCAGGCGCAGCCGTCCGCAGGCGGCGAAGGCCTGATCGAGCCAGGAGTCCCTGGGCATGGAAGCCCGGATGGCTTCGGGGTCGTGGCCCAGGGCGAAGAACCGCCGGATGAACGCGTGGTCCGCCCCGGAGAACAGGAGGCGGTCCCCCTCCTGCCGGACGTCGAAGACGCGGCCGTGCGCGCGGATGCGGTAGCCGCGCTCGAGCCTCAGCCAGTTGAAGAACTGGCCGCACTCCATGGTCTGGGCGAGGTCGAACCGAACCGTCTTGATGGACCGCCGCATCGCTCGCATTGTACCATAGGCCCTTGGGCTTAAGTCCGCCTGGGACAAAGGACACTGAACAGCAGGCCTTCCGGCCCCTACAATATAAGGATATGTTGAGAGCCGCCGCCTGTATCCTTGGCCTGGGGCTCTTCCTGTCCCCGGCGCGCGCCGCGGTGACGAGTCCGACCAGCGTCATCCCCGGGGCCAAGGCGACGAAAGCCCTCCTGACGTCCTTCTCCGCTCTCAACGCCAAGAAAGCCCTGGACGGCATCCGGATCGAGCTGAGCCTGCGCCTCAAGGGCCGAGGCTCGACCTCCCTCGACGATATCTCGGCCGGGTTGGACGCCGTGGAAGCCGGGCTCTCGGACCGGTCCATGCTCCCGGCCGAGGCGGCGGCGCTGCGGCCCGAGGTCCGGGAACTGCGCGGCCTCCTCTCTCTCGCCCGCAGCGGTTCCGGGTACGCGGACCTCGGCCGCCTGCATCAGGTCAGGACCGCCCTGGGACCTGACGCCGGGAGCGACGGCATCGCCGGCGCCCTGGGTGCGGCGGCGAGGAACCCTGATTCGGTCGCCCGGGTCTTCGACAACAACAGATTCTCGGCCGTCGTCTCGGCCCCGGCGATGCCTTCCGCGTCCGGGCCTTCGGCCCAGGCCCCGGTCTCGGTCTCCTCCCCGAAACCCAAGGTCAAGGACATCGACCTCAAGGTCCCGGACCTCGACGTCGAACGCATCAGCCGGCACGTCGTCAGGCTCACCGACGGACTTGCGGGCAAGTCCGTGCTCGAGGTCGGCCTTGCGACCTTAAGCCGCCTGCCGGACTCCAAGGCCCGGCTCGCCTTGAGCCGCGAGATCGCCTCCGAGGTGACCGCGGCCTTGGGCAAGAAGGACTCCAGGCTGGCTGAAGCCCTGGCCGAATTCCTGCGGGACATCGGGGAATACCTGCCTGCCGGGACCCGCGCCGTCCACCTCAACGTGGACGACCGCAACCACTTGAGCCTCATCTTCGAGCGCGGCGACGGGAGCCGCCGCATCCTGGCCGGGCAGTTCCTCCCCTCGAGCCAGCCGGACGGCAGGCCCGGCCGGACGGGCTTCATCATCCTGAGGCCGATCGAGGTGACCCCTTCCGGCGTCCCCCGGCAGGACCATCCCGGTTATTGGCGCGAGTACCTGGGAGGGGACCGACGCCAGGAATGGACCTCGACCACGGAGGATGAGGAGAAAGGGTGGGGGCTTTGGTCCCGCCAGAACGAGCTCCAGAAGGTCTGGCTCGCCCAGCAGGTCTGGGTGGACGGCCGATGGCAGGACGAAGGCAGGCGGAACGTCAAGACACTCACCGCCAAGGAGGGCAAGTCCTGGTTCGGCAGGACGGGCGACGCGGTCATGAAGACGCCGGGAGTCGGCCACGCCCTCAAGTTCTGCGACGACGTCGGCGCCACGCTCTTCACCGGCATCGCGGCCGCGCCCCAGGTCCTCATCACCGCGGTCTCGGGCTCGGACACCTACAGCATCGAGGCGGCCGGGTCCTACGCCCACAACCCGCTCATGCGGGCCCTGGTCCACGACCAGGGCTATCTCGACCGGCTCACTCGTGGAGCGCGCCGGGAGCTCTTCGCCAAGGTCCGCGAGAACCGCCTGCTCGCGCTCCAGACCCAGCCCTTCCCCCTGCCGCCCGAGGTCATGCGCCAGGCCGTGGACGCCCCCATCAGCGCCAAGGAGGCGGTCGCGACCCTGCGCAACGACTACGGGATGGGCTCCTACGGCAGGCGGCTCGTGCTCGCGGGCGCGGAGGAAGAAGGCTGGAAGTCCCACGCGCTGAAGGGTGCCGGGGTCGCGACCGGCGTGTTCGAGAACGTGGGCGATGCCGTGTTCAACCCCATCATGTGGGCGACCATGGGGGCGAGAGAGACGGTCGCGGCCATCAAGGGCACTCAGGCCCTCGCCAGCGGAGCCGTAGGGGCCAAGGCGGCGTTGACCGCGGTGAGCATCACCCACAAGCTCGCAACCGTGGCCTGGTGGGGGCCCTGGCTCCTGAGCGCCACTGACAACGCGGGCAGGCTGGTCCAGCTCACCAACGACCGCAAGTTCGACAAGGACTTCCTGAAGAACGTCGAAGACGTCAGCGCCGACATCCTCTACCTCTTCCTCATCCCGTAGGCCGCGGCCCGGCCGTCCCCGTCCGCTCCCGCGCGGCGATGGCCGGGGCCTTCCCATCGAACGCGGCCGCCAGCGCCGAGAGCTTTGCGGCGCCCAAGCCCAGGCGCTCGGCCTGGGCCTCGATGAACGACCCGGTGCCGGCCGCGCACGGCGGGTTGACGGCGTGCTCGCGGTAGCGCCCGGTCTCGTCGAAGAAGATCAGGCTGTAGGTCTGGGCGCCCACCTCGAAGACGTTGCGGCACCCCGGCAGAAGGAAGCGCGCGTCGGCCAGCAGGGCCTCGACGGCCTCGGCGGCGGCGCCGCGGTGTTCGGCGTAACGGGCCTCCAGGACCGCGTCCCCCTCCAGGAGGACGAAGCCCAGGTAGGCCGAGCCGACGTCGATGCCGAGCCGGCGCATCCCTCAGCCGGCTCTCTTCTCGACGGTCTCGGTCACCCTCCGCACGACGGCCTTCAAGTCGAGAGGCTTGAAGAACACGCCCGCGAACACGGCGCCCTTTGGGACCCGCGCGCGAATCTCGACCTCCGTCAGCGAGGTGCAAAGGAAGACCGGGATCGCCTTGGTGAGGTCGTTGCCGGCGAGCCTCGCGAGCACGCTTTCGCCCCCGCCCGCGGGCATCTGCATGTCGAGCAGGATGACATCGGGCCTGGCGCGCGCCGCCGCCGCGACGCCCGAATAGCCGTCCAAGGCCAGCTCGACTTCGAACCCGGCGTCCCGCAGGATGGACCAGAGGAGTTCCGCAATGTTCCGGTCGTCATCTATGACGAGGACCTTCCCCTTGGCCATGGCATTAGGATAGCACAAATCCGGCCGGCCCGCCCACGAGGAGGCCCAGCACCGGGGTTCAAGCCTGGCACCCAGGCGCCTAGGACCAAGGTCCCAGGCGAGCCTGGGTCCATCGGCACTTCTTATAGGAAAGGAGACCCGCTACACTCGAGGCAGTGATCAGCCTCCTGGCCGTCGCGCTGTGGCTGGCCCCCTGCCAAGCCGGAGCGGTCGACCCGGCTGCGGATTTGAGCGGCCTGGGGTCCAAGTCCCCGGCGGCCTTTCAGCTCCGAAACCTCACGCAGGGCCCCGGCGAGGCCGGGTCCTTCCAGGCGGTCTCGGCGCTGCCCATCCGCCTGCCGGCCCCCCCGCCTGCCGTCATCAAGCTCCCGGCCGGCGTCGAACCCGCCGCCGCGAAGCTCTCCGAGTACTTCTCGGACGAGACGGACATCAAGACCGAGCTCGTCCAAGCCGTCGATTCCTCGAAGAAGACCATCGAGGCCGCCCTCTTCGGGATCACCCTCACCGAGGTGGCCGAGGCCTTGGTGCGGGCCAGGGACCGGGGAGTGGCCGTGCGCGTCGTGATGAACCAGAACCACGTCTTCCCGCAGCGGACCCGGTCGAAGGAAGTCCAATTCCTCATGGACAAGGGCATCGACATGAGGACCGCGAGGGGCAACCGGTCCTACGGCGTCCAGCACAACAAGATATGCGTCTTCGACGGCAAGCTCCTGAAGACGGGCTCCTTCAACTGGACCTTCTCGGCCAACAACTACAACTACGAGAACGCCATCTTCACCACCGAGCCGGGCTACGTCGCGGGGTTCTCGGACTACTGGAGATGGATGTGGGACCGGTCGCGGCCCGTGACGAGCGGGCCCGTGGGAGAGTTCCCTGAGAACCACTTCACCGGCGCCCCTCCCTGCAAGGCCACGGTCAGCTTCAACGGCGTCGCGCTGCCGGCCTGCGCCTTCTCCCCCCAAGGCCAGACCGAGGCCCACCTGATCAGGGCCATCCAGGCGTCCAGGGACGCCATCAACGTGGCCTCCTACAGCTTCTACTCCCAGAACCTGGCCGACGCTTTGGTCGCGGCCCGCGACCGGGGACTCAAGGTCCGCGTCCTCGTGGACAAGGAGATGGGCAAGAAGAGCCAGATCACCAGGTTCTTCCTCGACAAGGGCATCGCGGTGCGCTGGCTGTCGGGCCGGGGCAAGGGCAGCATGCACCACAAGTACGCCGTGTTCGACGGCAAGCTCCTGGAGACCGGCTCCCACAACTGGACCAACAACGCCGAGCTCAACGATTTCGAGAACGCGCTCCTCACCGCCAAGGCTTCCACGGTCGGCGCCTACACCCGCAAGTTCGAGGAGCTCTACGGCCGCGCGGCCGTCCCGACCATCGAGCAGCTCCCCGCTCCCGAGAAGGTCGAGGGCAGCGCCGCAGCCGCCGAGTAGCCGACTCCTTCGAGGACTCCTTGACCTGCCTCATGGGCAAGCGGTATAACTTCCGCCATGGCCATCAAAGACATCGACCATGTCGGCATCCTCGTCGGCGACCCCGCCCCGGCCGAGGAGTTCTACGTGGGGCTCCTGGGATTCGAGGTGGAGTCGGACGAGACCATCCCCCCCATGGGCATGAGGGTCGTCATGCTCAAGAAGGGCAGGGACCGCGTGGAGCTCATCCAGCGACTCGCGCCGGACCCCAAGGCTTCGCCGGGCCTCAAGCACCTCGCGTTCTCCTCCGATGACCTCGAGGGAGATCTGCGCTCCCTCGCGCAGCGAGGAGCGAAGCTGCTCCACCAGGAAGTCCGGCGGCACGGCCCCGTCTCCTTCTTCTTCCTGAGATCGCCCAGCGGAGAGCTCGTGGAGCTCATCCAGCGGCCGGAGGAACCCTCATGAAAGGCAAGACCGCCGTGGTCACCGGAGCGTCGAGGGGACTGGGCCTGGCGGTGGCCAGGGCCCTGCTCAGAGAGGGAGCCAAGGTCGTCATGGTCGCGAGAGACAAAGGCAGGCTTGAGAAGGCGGCGGCGTCCTTGGACGCCCCTGAGGGAGCCGTCCTGGCAGTGCCCACGGACATGACGGATGAAGGAGCGGTCAAGAGGCTCTTCGAACGGACCGTGGACGCCAACGGAGGCGTCCACGGCCTCATCAACAACGCGGGCGCGGCCCTGCTCAGGAAGGCCGCCGACACCTCGCTCGAAGAATGGAACGGCGCGATCGCCTCCAACGCCACCTCGGCGTTCCTGGCCTGCCGCGAAGCCATGGCCCTCATGCCTAAGTCCGGGCCAGGAGGCAGGATCGTCAACATCGCCTCGGTCACGGCCAAGACAGGCGCGGCCTATGCCTGCGCCTACGCCGCCGCCAAGGCGGCGCTCCTGGGCCTGACCCGGTCCCTGGCCAAGGAGGCGGCGGGGCTAGGCATCACGGTCAACGCGGTCTGCCCCGGCGCCATGGACACGGACATGTTCCAGAAAGACACCTTGGACGCGGCCTCGGCCCTGTTCGATGTCCGGCGCGAGGCCCTGCTCAAGAGCGCGCTCTCGGCCGTCCCCTTGAAGAGGCTGCTCACGCCGGAGGAGGTCGCGGAGCTCGTCGTGTTCCTGTGCTCGGACAAGGCCGCAGGCATCACGGGCCAGTCCTACAACGTCTGCGCCGGCTACGACATGCACTAAGGGGTTTGTGACTTAAGTCACAAACGGGCGAATCCGAGGTACAATATAGGCATGCCTTTCCAGCAGTCCGGCTTCGACTGGTACGATGACGAGATCCGCTGCATCTTCGAGGCGCTCCCGGACATGATCTTCGTCGTCACCGAGGACGGCACCTGCATCAAATTCCATTCCAACAGGCCGGAGAACCTGCCCGCCCCGCCCGAGCAGATCATCGGGAAGAAGGCCGCCGATTTCCTCCCTCCCGGCGTGGCCCAGAGGTTCCTGAAGCTGCTCCCGGCGGCCATCGCGTCCGGCCAGCAGCAGAGCATGGCCTACCGGCACGCGACGCTGTCCAACGAGTCGCGCGACTTCGAGGCCCGCATCATCCCTTGCGACCGCGACAAGGTCCTGGTCCTGGTCCGCGACATGACGGACTACATGGAGGCCGAGCGGGGCAGGCTGGAGGCCGAGCGGGAAGCGACCGACCTGCGCCGGAAGCTCTCCGACGGCGGCGCCTAGCGGGCGCTGCGCCCGCTAGGCGCCAGGCACGCCAAGGCAGCCGCGAGCAGGAGCAGCGCGGCCAGGCAATACCCTCCCCGTCCCACCCTGGAGGAGAACGGCCTGTCGTCCAGCAGGGGAACCGTCGCGAAGATGACGCCTTCCTGGCGCGGGCCGATGCTCTGGAGGATGCGGCCCGCAGGGTCCACGACCGCGCTCACTCCGGTCACGGCGGCGCGCAGCAGGTAGCGCCTGTTCTCCACCGCGCGCATGGCGGCGAGGCGCAGATGCTGCTCCGGCACCATGGTCGCGTCTCCCCAGGAATCGCTGACCTGGTCCACGAGGACCTCCGCGCCCGCTCGAGAGAGCCGTCCGGCGTGGCCCGCGACCAAGTCCTCGTAGCAGATGAGCGCCCCGATCTTGGCCTTGTCCCCGAGCCGCAGGATCGAGGGCCCCTGGCCGCCGGCCATGGACCGGGTGTTGGGGCTCGCCCGCCGAAGGAATGGGAGCAAGCGCTCGGCCGGGACATAGTCTCCAAACGGGGTCAAGACCCTCTTCTCCACCACCCCCAAAGGCTCCTGGGAAGCGCCGGCGAGCAGCACGATCCAGCGGCTCTCGCCCTCGGCCTTTCCCATGGCGCCCAACAAGACCGGCTGGCGCGAGGGCAACCGCGGCCGCAGGACCTCGGCCAAGGGGACGCCCTTGAGGCGGGGCTCGAATCCGTCCACGGAACGGTACTCCACCGCGTCCGGCAGCACGTTCCCGGGCCAGATCAGGAGGTCCACCGGCCCGGCAGCCAAGGCTTGCGAGCTCAGCCGCTGGTAGGCGGGCAGGTTCTCCTCCGCGAGCTTCGAGAGAGGCCGGGGGAGGATGCTCCCGGTCTTGTTCCAGGGGGCGCCCTGGACCATGGCCACGCTCAACGCCCGGCCTTGGGCCACCCGGGCCTCAGCCTCGGCCCTGATCTCACCCATCCGGCGCCGGCCCCAAGCCTCGTTCGCCGCGAGCAGGGCCGCCAGGCAGGCCACGACGGCCAAGCGTCGCCGGAAGACCGGCCGCGTCTCGTCCCAGGAAGCCAGCACGAGGAAGGCCGCGGCGTTGAAGCCGGCGATGAGCCACGCCGGCCCGGCCGTGCCCAGCGTCCCCACGATCTGGACGAAAGGCAGATGGAAGGACTGGGTATCGGCCAAATGCACGGGGAACAGCATTGGGAAGAACCCTTCCGCAGCCACTACGGCGGGCGCAAAAGCCGCCGCCAAGGCGACCGACGGGTCCATGCCGCGGCGCATGCGCCAAGCCTCCGCCAGCCAGCGCGCCGCGCCGCAGGCCGCCGCGAAGATGAGCCCATGATAGGCGCACACTACCGCGAGCCAGAGCACCGGCTCCGGCATGCGGATGTTGAGCCACCCCTTGATGACCCCTAGCAGCCAGGGAGTCCCGGAGGCATACCAAGCGCAGCCGAACAGCCAGCCCCAAAGCAAGGCCTTCCGGGAAGGCTCGTTCCGGATGACCCACAGCAACGGGATGAAGGCGAACCAGGCGAATATGCCCAAGCGGCCCGGCCAGTACCCTGCGCCGAGCAGGCTGCCGGCGAGGACGACGAGCCCGACGGGCAGGAAGCGCTTGAAAAGGAACGGGGGACGAGCGACGACCTCCAGCTCCTCGGGGCCATGGACCCGGTAGAGGGTCCCGGCCCACCAGACATCGTCCCCGAACACCGAGCGCGCATAGTTGAGGACGTAGAGGGCCAGGACGAGCGGGGCGGCCAGCGCGGCCAGCAGCTCGAACCGGCGGTAGCTTGGGTGGATGCCGGCGAAGCGGTCGGGCAGGAAGGCGCGGTAGGTCCGGAAGACGCAGTAGAGGTTGACCATGTCCGTGAGCAGGGCGAAGGCCGCCAGCGGCAGGCAGGGATGGAGGACGGCCCAGGTCAGGATCCAGAGCTTCACCAGGAGCTGGACCGCGCCCATCCCCCAGAAGAGCGGGTCGTAGACGCGGAAGAAGAAGACCCACCTGCTCAGGTCGTTGAAGAGCTGCCGGAAACCCAGGCCTTCTCCCGAGACCGGGATGGCCCTGGTGACGAAGCTCACCTTCTTCCCGGCTTGCCGGGCCCTCCTGGAGAGGGCCAGGTCCCTGGCGATGGCCCCTTCCCAGACCTTCCGGACCCCGAATCCCTCGAAATCCTTCCGGCGCATGGCGATCGCCGCCCCGTCCACCCCGTCCATCAGGATGAAGTACGGGGTCGCGTAGCCCAGCCACGCCATGCGCAGGAAGGTCCAGAATCCCTTGCGCTCCGGCACGAAGAGCATGTTGTTGGTGGCGACGAGGACGGACGGGTCCGCCAGAGGCGCCACCACATCGCGCGCCCAGGTCCGCGTGACCCACATGTCCGAGACCGTGAACAGCAGGGCCTCGCTCGAAGGCTTCACCAGGTCCATGGCATGGAAGAGGTTCGCGCTCCAGCCCGTGGAGCGCACGGGCTCGATGTTGGACGCCAGCAAGCGGGCCTTGACGCCGGGCGCTTGCGCCAGGATCGACTTGAGGCTGACGAAGGCCGGGTCCGACTCGGACGGCGTCACGAAGACGTACTCGATCCCGCCGGGATAGTCCTGGTCCAGGAAGGAGCGGATGTTCCTCTCGAAGCACTCCGTCACCCCCCTGCAGGGGAGCAGGACCGTCAGCGTCGGATGGTGATCGGCCGGGGCGCAGGCGCTCTCGCGGCGCATCTTGAGGTAGAACTTCAGCGTGGAGAAGAGCTGCGCCGCGGCCATCGCGGCAGCCGCGCAGAACAGATCGAAGGCCGTGAAGTTCACATGCACCTGATGCCATATTATAAAATGTCGGCGCCATGAGGCCCGTGCTCTTCACCGCGTTCGGCGCCGACATCATCTCCGCGCCCATGCTCGCCGGCGTGAGCGTATTGGCCTCCTACCTCTATTTCCGCAGCCGCAGGGAGGCGTTGGGCCTCTCCCTCGAGGATTTCTGGGGCTTGATGCTGGCCTTGTTCCTCGGCCTGCTCTCAGGCGCCGTGGCCCTCTACGCCGCGCTCTACGGCCAAGGATTCGCGACCAACCTGGCCCTGACCGCGAGCCGCGGCAGGGTGGCCGGAGGCTCTTACTTCGGCGTGTTCTGGGGCGCGGCCGCCGCCGCCTTCTTGTTCTGCCGCCTCAAGGGCAACCGCTTCGCGGTTGTCGCGGACACCCTCGGCGGAGCGTCTCTCCTCGGGTTGGTGTTCATGCGCCTGGGCTGCCTGCTCCACGGCTGCTGTCACGGCCGCCCCACGAGCCTGCCCTGGGGAGTCGTCTTCGACCATCCCCTGACCCGCGTCCCGGCCGGCCTGCGAGGGGCGCCCCTGCATCCGACCCAGGCCTACGAGGCCCTGGGCGCGGCCGCGGCATTCCTGGTCCTGCACTTCGCGGTGCTCCCGCGCATCCAAGACGGCCGCATGCGGCCGGGCGGGGCGTTCATCCTGAGCGCCGCGCTCTACGCCCTGCTGCGCTTCGCCGTGGATTTCCTGCGCGGCAGCGACCCGGGCCTCCTCGCCTGGGCAGGGCTGACCACCGCCCAGTTCCTGGCCCTGCTCACCTTGACCGCCGCTGCCGCGGCCGGAGCGCTTGAATCCTCCGGGCTTCCCGGCCGAGGACGCGGATGACCGAGCCCCGCCTGCGCCTGGTCTACTGCGGCCTCATGGTCGCGGCCTTGGCGGTCTTGGCCTGCTGGCGGCTGGACCTCGTGGAGGAGGCTTTCTCCGCCACCCTGCGCAACCTCCAGAAGGGCGGCTGGGCGCGCTGGCACATCCTGGCCGAGATCGTCCTGTTCTCCGGCATCCTGGCGCTGACCTGGCGCGCCGTGCCTTTGCGATTGGACCCTGTCCGCGACCTCGTCATCATCGGCCTGGCCGCCTGCGTAGGCTGGGTCGCGGAGGCCTGGGGCACCCGCGAGGGTCTCTGGGCTTACTACACCGGCGAACGGCCTCCTCTCTGGATCGTCCCGGCGTGGCCCCTGGGCGCCCTGGTCGTGGACCGGCTCGCGGACGCGGCCCGCCGGCGCTGGGGCGGCTGCCTCCGTTCCCGCGACCTCGATATCGCCTACCGGCTGTTGGGCGCGACGTGCCTGGCGGTCTGCGCCGCCTTCGCCTTGCCCTGGCTGGGCGAGCCCAAGACCTGGGCCGTGCTGGCCGCGTTGGCCGCCGCGGTCGCGGCGCGGCCCGAACCTGACGGGGATTTCTGGGTCCTGGCAACGGGCCTTGCCTGCGTGTTCCTGGCCGATGTCTGGGGCACGACCAACAACTGCTGGAGGTACTACCCCCAGGCCCACGGAGGCCTCGGCCTGGCCTCGGGCATCGCCTTCGGCATTGCCTTCGACGGTTCGCTCGTCCTGGGATGTCTCAAACTGGCGAACGGCCTGTCGCGATAAAAAATCGGCTAAATCGCAACGGATATCCTTGTTTTTTCCTGGTCCTGGACCTATACTATCAGTGTCGCTGTTCCCGCAACGAACAAGGAGAGGGCAATGAGATTGGCGTTGCTTCGTGCCTTAGTAGTGACCTTGGCCTTGGCCGCGCTGGCCGCGATGAGCCTTTCCTCGCGCCATGCCTTTGCCGCTGACTCGGACTCGGGGTCGGGTCAACAGTCCAGCGGCGGCTGCTGCAGCTAGCGCGGCTACCGATCGAGTTCCGCCAGCAGGTTCTGGACGGGCCGGATGTCTTTGCCCACCAGAGCCGGCATCCCGACCGTGACATTCGCGGCCGCTTCCTCCGCGATCGAGTCGCCGGCCTTCTTCATGGTCGAGTCTTCCCTCAGGAACCGCTTGACCTCGTCGTAGATGGGCTTTGGGGGGGGATCGCGCAGGCCCTCCAGGGCCATGTCCGCGGCGACTCCCCACGCCTCGGGACGCGCCATGTACTTGCGGATGGTCCGGCGCACCTCCGGCAGTGAGATCGCGTCCCGCGCGAATTGATAGGGGTCGCGGTCCTTCTCGTAGCGCCGCTTGAGCGCCATGTAGTCGGGCAGCCTGCCGAACGCCGCGTCGACCTCCCTCACGATTGGGCGGGTGCGGTGGTAGCGCGCCCCGATCTCGGCCATGCGCGCCTCGACCCCGCGGAACTCCGCGCCGTGCCGCGCCATGAAGCCCTTCTCCCTCGCGCGATCCGGCTGCCCCGCCGCCGTCGCGGCGGCCTCGGACGCGCTCGGGAGCGTGACGCCTGCCGGCCGGGAGACGAAGGAGGTGGAATCCCCGCCGGCCTGGCCCGGACCTGGGGCCGGGCCCCTGGACAGAGCCTGGGAGGAGTCGGGCGCTGCGCCCGGCTTGGGGAAGAAGGCCTTCCCGGAGGACGCCACGCCGGTCTCTCCGCCGCCGCGCATCATGAAGAAGGCGGCCAGCAGCAGACCCGCGGTGACCACGACTCCGAGCGCGATCAAGACCACGGTGGTGCGGTCGACGCCCCCGCCCTGGGGATCCGAGCCTGAGGGGATGATGTCCATGTCGACCATATTATGGCAGGCTGGCCGGGCCGTGTCAACGCGTCGCCGGCCGGCGGCGCGGTCGAGGCCGGAGGCCGAGCGTCCCGGCCGCCATCGGGAAGTGCGTTGGCGGCCGGCGGCTAGGGCGAAGCCAGCCTGAAGAGCTCCGGGATCATCTTGATGACCTCGGCATGGACCCTGACCCGGTCCGGCAAGGGCATGCCCTTCGAGCTGGTCTCGACCACGATGACCGACTTGCCGGACGGGCCCTTGCGGAGCTTGCCGCCGACGATGGCCTGCGTGGAAGCGATAAGCTCGTCGATGGACCCGTCGCTGACGTCCGAGATGATCCCGTCGACGACCGACTCGTCGAACCTGGTCTTGCCCGAGAGCAGGACCGGGTATTTGAGCTCCACCATCTTTTCCACGACGGCCCTGGCCGCCCGGTCTTGGCGGCCCTTGGGCCCCTGCGAATAGAGATAGCCCTTCTCCAGCGAATCGTCCTCATGCAGGTCGAGCGAGAGGACCGGAGGGTACCTGGCCGCCAAGGCGATGACCTTGCGGGTCAGGGCGTCGGCCTGGGCCGAGGTCGCCTTCGGGACCCTGGGATTGCCCTCCTTGGAGAGCAGGAGATGGTCGCTGTCGCCCACGCTGTGCCCGGGGGTCCGCTCCGAGTACTTCTCGGCATCGGGATACCTCCAGTTCTTGGAGTACCCGACCGGGTTGCACAAGGGGAAGAGCACGACCGGGATGCCCTGGCCCGCCAAGCGGTCGAGCTGGTCCCGGCTCCGGAGCACGGCGTTGGGCGGAGCAGGCTCCTCCCCGTGGATGCCGGCGAGCACCCAGACCGCCGGGCCCTTGCGTTTCGTAGCCAGGACCTTGATGGGCAGCCCGGAATCGACATGGACCGTCTCCATGACCCACTTGCCGCCGGCGACGAGCCGGTCCATGGAGCGATAGAGTTCCTCGATTGGGGCCCGGCCGTCGGCGGCGTAGGTCTCCACCTGGCCGGCAAGGGGTGCGCGACCGACGAGCCAGGCGGCGACTGGGACAAGCACGACAGCCCGGATGACGCGGCGCAGAGATGGGGTCATAGGTGCCAGGTATGATATTGAGTCTCGCACAAGTAATGGATATGTTGACTGTTACGGCCATGGTAGTTCGGACGCGCAAATGCAGGACCGCAACAACTTCTGGGAGTCTTGAACGCGATGGACAGAATTGCGGAGACGGCGTCCAAGTTTGGTGATATCCTTGGGCGCCCCATTGGAGAGAGCGTGCTTAGCCTTGGTCCAGACGAACTCCTGCGGATTGATCTCTGGCGCATACGGCAGCACCGCCGGCCCCTGCAAATGGCGAAGCAGGTGCCGCAAGAATCCGATGACCTCCACGCCGGTGATGTTTTTGCTGTGGAAACAATCATGACAGGCTAGGATGCCCCTCTGTCATTCGGTCTCGGTGGATCGCCTCGGCTCCCTGAAGCATAACGGTGCGCTCAGCCGCCGCGTGCCCCGCTTGCCGACCGCGTAAGGCGCGGTCGGCTGTAACTGTTAGGCGCGCACTCCCTTGAATGTAGCCTCATCGATCCCAGGTAGAGCGTGTCTGGGCAAATGTCTTGGTCATGAGGCCAGGCCACTGTGCCACCTACGGCTCTCGCCTTCTTGAAGTAGCTGCGATTCTGCAACTCCTTGAACACGCCGAATTCCAGAAGGTGCCTGCAGTCGTAGATACCCTTCTCATCGTTTGTGAAAGTGATTTCTAGTCTGAAGTCGTCTCTGGGCGCAACGGACTTGACTCTCGGGTTCATGTCTCTCACCTCAGGGGGGCGATCTTAAACGGCTGTTGTCCACTGGCTGCGAGCTGCCAATCTGCCACAAGCTCTTCGTGGTGTATCTCGATCCAGGCTAGAACCAATCTCATCTTGGTCTTCGGGAGCTTCCCCTCCAAGATGTCGCCATCTGGGATGGAAATGACGGCTTCGTCCTTTTGATACCTCACGTGAATGTGGGGACGCTTGTGTCTCCTGTTGTCGACGAAGTAAAGGTACACGACAATACCATAGAACATGGAAATTGCTGGCATGTGTTTCTCCCGGGGCTAACGCTGGCGACCTGGCGCCCGGCCCATCGAGCGACAGCACTTCTATTCTATCAAGTTGGTCGACGAAATGGGCTTCCCGTGCGGACCTAACGTAGAGAGTTTTAGCCGTTGTGCGAAGCATGACGGATAAAACTTGTTTTGAAATGGCGGCGGGATCGGGGAAGAGGTGCCGGCGGTGGCGAGAGCAGACAGCTTTCGGATCAGGTTGCAGCGCCGCGGGGGCAGGTCCCCCCCTCATGCAGCCTGCCTCCGGGTTGATAGGAGCCTGCGCCAAGCCAGGAAAGCCGCCCCGGCGATGTAGAGGACCAGCCCCAGCATGACGACGGTGAGCCCCGCCTTCAGGTAGCCCGGGAAGTCGCGGCGGGGCAGGAAGTTGCCGGTGATGTTGAGCACGCCCGCGCTTACGGTCGTGGCGAGCATGAACACGAACGGGAGGAAGGTGGTTAGGGCGTAGACCGGCTTGCTCCTGCGCAGGATGTAGGTCGTGCCCACCGCCAGCGCCAGGGTGGCCAGGAGCTGGTTGGCGACCCCGAACATGGGCCAGATGGTGGTGATGTTGCCCATCCAGACCATGGCGCCCCAGGAGAAGCTGATGACCACGCTCGTGAGCGCCGACCCAGGGAGCCAGTCCGTGCGCTTGAACGGCTCCCAGGCCGAGCCCAGGACCTCCTGGAGGAGGTAGCGGGCCACCCGCGTCCCGGTGTCGATGGTGGTCAGGATGAAGAGCGCCTCGAACATGATGGCGAAGTGATACCAGTAGGCGAGCAGGTGCCTCATGCCCGGCAGGCCCGAGAAGATCTGCGCCATGCCCACGGCCAAGGACACGGCCCCGCCCGTCCTGCCGGCCAGGCTCTCCCCGACGGCCGCGCTCATCTCGGGAAGCCTCTCCACGGCCAGGCCGAGCGTGGCGAAGACCGCGGGAGGCACGTTGATCGAGAAGTAGTCGCCCGGCGCGAGCACGGTCGCGGCGATGAGGGCCATGATGGAGACGAACCCCTCGGTCAGCATGGCGCCATAGCCGATGAACCGCACCTCGGACTCCTTGTCGATCATTTTCGGCGTGGTGCCGGAGCCGATGAGGCTGTGGAAGCCCGAGATGGCGCCGCAGGCGATGGTGATGCACACGAAGGGCCAGACCTTGCCCGGCACGATGGGGCCGCCTCCGTGGATGAATGGGGTCAGGGCGGGCGCACGGAGCTCCGGCCGCACCCACAGGATGCCCAGGGCGAGGAGGAGCACGGTCCCCACTTTCATGTAGGAGCTCAGGTAGTCGCGCGGGCACAGGAGCAGCCACACCGGCAGGACCGAGGCCACCAGACCGTAGACCGCCAGGATGATGATGAGGCCGGGCCTGGAGAAAGTGAACCACCCGGCCCAGACGCTGCGCGACACGGGCTCCCCCAGCACGACCCCGATGAGGACCAGGGCGACCCCGATGGCCGAGGCTTCCGCCACCCGGCCTGGCCGCAGGCGGTTCATGTACCACCCCACCAGGAGAGCGGCCGGCATGGTGGCGGCGATGGAGAAGACGCCCCACGGGCTCTCGGAGAGGGCGTTGACCACGACGAGGGAGAGGCCGGCCAGGGCCGTGATGATGATGAAGAGCACCGCCGCAGCCGTCGCGGCCCCGGCCCCACGCCCGAGCTCGCGCCGCGCGATGTCGGTGAGCGAGAGCCCGTCGCCGCGCACCGAGGCGAAGAGCACCACCATGTCGTGCACGGCCCCGGCCAGGACGCTGCCGATGAGGATCCAGAGATAGCCCGGCAGGTAGCCGAACTGGGCGGCCAGGACCGGGCCGACCAAGGGACCCGCGCCCGCGATGGCCGCGAAGTGGTGGCCGAAGAGCACGAACTTGTTGGTCGGCTTGTAGTCGTAGTCGTTGCGCAAGGAATGGGCCGGGGTCGGGCGCGCGTCGTCGAACGCCAGGACCTTGGCCAGGAGGAAGCCGGCGTAGTACCGGTAGGCCAGGGCATAGAACAGGAGCGCGACGACGAGCAGGGTGACGGAATTCATGATGGTATGATAACATACGGGCCGAGGCACGATGAACAGGCGAACCCTGCTGGTCCTTTGCGCGATGTCGGCGGCCTTGGGCTACCTGCCCAGGGTGTTCGCCCGGCTGCACGCGGGCCCGCCCCCCGACCTCGGAGCCGCCGACCGCGCGGTCCGGGACGCGCATTTCAAGGCCCTGCAGGAAGGGCCGTCGCTCCCCGCGGGCCAGAGGGAGGAGCTCCGGCGCCTGCTCAAGACCCTCAACGCCTCGGCCAGCCCGGCCGACGACCGGGAGCTCGAGGCCCAACTCCGCCAGGAGATCCGGCGGCTCCTCCTCTCCACGGATGTCTCGACGATGCAGGGCGTAGACGCACAGGTGGAGGCCGAGCTCAAGAAGGACATCGCCCACATCCAGGTGCCGATCATGTCCAAGCTCGTCGCCATGCTCCAGATGAGCCAGGACGAGGCCAGGGCCGTCCCGGGCAAGGTCCGGGAGCGCTGGCGCGGAGTCCGGGAGGCCTACGCGAGGCGCAGGCCTTTGGCGCGCGGCGTCCTCTGGGGAGTCCCCATCGCGGCCGTGTTCGCCATGGCGCTCGCCTTCGTGTACTCTCCGTCGAGCTGGTCCTTGGCCCTGGGAAGGGCGGGTTTCGTCGCGTCCGTGGCCTGGCTCGCGGCGGCGTCCTTGGCCGCCGCCGTCTTCGCGCTCATGGCCAAGACCGACCCGTGGCCGGGCCTGCCCAGGGAGCTGGTCGTCCCCGCCCTGTCGTGGCTGGCCTTCTGCGCCGGCTTCCTCAAGCTGACCGACGAGGGATCGAGCTTCTGGGACGACATCCTCGCGGGCTTGGCAGGGCCGTGCTGTTCCCTGTGCTTCGTCGAGGCCCTCCTCAGGCTCCCCGTCCCTTTCGCGGGCAGGTGACGGCCATGAGCGAGCCCAAGGACCTCACCCGCATGCTCCGGTGCTTCCTGCGCGGCGCGGTGGACCGCGAGGACCTCCGGACCGCCTTGGCCAAGGACCTCGGCCGGGAGCTCCGGGACATCGTGGCCTTGGACCCCGAGAGCCCCCACCAGCCCGAGGCCCCCATCTACCTCGAATACGCCCGCCACGATTGCGGCTTCGAGCTCGAGGTGGCGCTCTGCTACCGCGCAGCCGAACTCCCCAGGCTCAAGAACAGCCTGGAGCTGGCGGGCATCCTCTCGAGGAGGTTCCGGCAGGATGTCCTGGCCTTCCGCGACCCCTTGGGCCCGGACTCCCTGGCGCCCGCGACGCACGGCCTGCTCCTGCGGAGCGACGGCATGGCCTACAGGGTGCCCATCATCCGGATGGAGAAAGGCGTCGACATCCCCGACGACATCCATGAGTGGGAGCCCTGGCTCTCCGGGGACTAAAGCCCGTGTCCAATCCGCCCCATCTTGGAGTATAATATCATCGATGGATAATCGGATTCGAGAGGTGACCAGGATGCGCCCAACGTCTGTCTTGCTGCTAGGTTCGCTGTTGCTGCTGGCTCAGCCCCCGGCCCGGGCGGAAGCGCCGGAGACGCTGAGGCTGAGCGCGGACAATCTCGGGAACGCCTTCGAGACGCTGTCGACCGAGGCGAAGAAGACGCAGGAAGACATCAACCGGCGCCGCCGGAGCGCGGCCAGCCGCCGCCGCGCGGCGCTGGCGGAGCGCAACGCCCTCCCCGAGGTATGCGCCAGCCTGCCGGTCGTGTACATCCGCAACGGCGACATCTACAAGAACGACGAGCAGATCGGCGCTCGCGCGAACTCCTACAAGGCCAACTGCGACGGCTTCGTGGCCTGGGTGGACTCCTACGGCGACCTGTACCTGGACCGCAAGGAGCTCGCCTCCCGGACCAGCGGCTTCGACCTGTCCTGGTACGGCGACACCGTGGTATGGAAGGACTCCCACGGAGAGCTCTACAAGCACTCGGCAGGCGCCACGAAGAGGCACGACCGCGTCTCATCCTACACCTTCCTCCGCTACACCGGCGACGTGATCTGGCGGGACACCTGGGGAGACCTTCACCGCAACGAGGAGAAACTCGGCCGGGACAGCGGCCACAAGATCGCCCAGCGCACCGGCGACGTCGCGTGGAAGGACAGCTACGGCAGCCTCTACAAGAACCGCGACCTGCTGGGCCGCTGCAGCGATTTCCGCATCGCCGACCGGACCGGCGACGTGGCCTGGACCGACGGCTACGGCACCCTCTACAAGGGAGACAAGGCGGTCGCCAGGTATCCGAGCAGTTGGGAGCTGCGCGAGGACGGCGTCCTCATCTGGCGCGACAGCTCGGGCCACTACCACCACGCATAGTGGCGGCTACTTCGTCAGCCGGGCCTTCTTGATGTAGTCGAGCTTGGGGAAATCCTTCTTGAGGTAGGAATCCCCCTCCCTCTCCAGCCGGCCCGGGTCCGGGCCGGCCCCGCCCTGCTGAGGCATGTCGCCGTATTCGCCGTAGATCTTGTCCACGACCTCCATCCCCTTGACCACCTGGCCGAACGGAGGGAATCCCTGGCCGTCGAGGCCGGCGTTGTCGCCGTAGTTGATGAAGAACTGCGTGGTGCGGGTGTCGGGCCCGGCCATGGCGTAGGTCACGAAGGCGCGCTGATTCGACTTCTTGACCGGGTCGTCCTTGATGCGGGCGGGCCGCCACGCGGCGTTGACCTCGGGGGCGCCGTGGACCCCGAACTGCACCATGAACCCCTTGACCACGCGGAAGAAGCTCACGCCGTCGAAGTAGCCGACCTTGACCAGGTTGTAGAACCTGTCGGCCCCCAAGGGGGCCCAGTCGCGGCGGACCTCGACGATGAAGTCGCCCTTGGTGGTGGCGAACTTGGCGCGGAACACCTCCGGAGCCTTCGCGGTCGCCTGGCCGGGCGCCAGGAGCGCCCTCGGGTCCTGCGCCGGAGGCGCAGGCGCCGGGTCCTGCTTGGCCTCGGCGGCGGGTTTGGCCTTGGCCGGCGCGGCCTTCTTCGCGGGATCGGCCTTCGCGGGTTCGGCCGCCTGGAGCGCGTACCAGCCTCCGGCGGCGAGGACGACGGCTGCCAATGGGATGAGAAAAGCGTTCTTCATGGTGGAAGTCTAGGATATCGGGTGGTGGAGGTCAACCGCCTGTCAACACCACCACGGTACGCGGGTTGGCCAGGTAGAAGCCGGGAGGGTCCAGCGCGACCTCGGCGCCGGGCCTCGCGAAATCCCGCCCCGGCGGCAGGCTCGTGTCGATGACCCGGCGCCAGCCTCCGCCGCCGGGCGGGGCGGGCAGGTTCACATGCTGGAGCCGGAAGTCGCAGTTGTAGATGAAGTAGAGCGGCCCCTCCAGCATGAAGCACGCGGTCCTGGCCTCCGGATCGCCCCAGCGCGGCGCCTTGCCGTCGGGGCCGAACCACGCGATGTCCGGGACGGCGTTGCCCTCCGGGTCGTGCCCGACCAGGAAGCGGCGGCGCTGGAGCACGGGGTAGCGGCGGGTCATGGCGATGGCCTTGGCCACGAACTCGGTGAAGTCCGAGTTGCGCTCCGCCAGGTCCCAGTCGAACCAGCCGAGTTCGTTGTCCTGGCAGTAGGTATTGTTGTTGCCGGCCTGGGTGCGCAGGAACTCGTCGCCGCCCAGTAGCATGGGCGTGCCGCAGGAGAAGAGCAGGAAGCAGACCTGGTTCTTGGCCAGCCTGCGGCGCAGGGCGAGCACCTCTGGGTCGGCGGTGGGCCCCTCGACCCCGCAGTTCCAGGAGTTGTTGTCGTCGGTCCCGTCGCGGTCGCCCTCGCCGTTGGCCCCGTTGTGCTTGGCGTCGTAGGCGTGGAGGTCGTGCAGGGTGAACCCGTCGTGGCAGGTCGTGAAGTTGATGCTGTTGTAGGCCGAGCGTCCGTCCTCGCCGTAGAGGTCGGCCGAGCCCGTGATGCGCCAGCCCACCTCCCTCAGCATGCCGCCGTCGCCCTTGCCGAACCGGCGCATGGCGTCCCGGAACCGGCCGTTCCACTCCGACCAGTCCACCGGGAAGTTGCCGACCTGGCAGGTGCCCAGGTCCCAGGGCTCGGCGATGAGCTTGACGGCGCTCAGGACCGGGTCCTGGGCCACGGCCGTGAAGAAGGCCGAGTACTTGTCGTAGCCTCCGGCCTCGCGTCCCAGCACGGACGCCAGGTCGAACCGGAAGCCGTCCACCCGCATGGTCTTGACCCAGTAGCGCAGGGAATCCATGATGAGCCTGACCACGGCCGGGTCGGCGGCGTTCAAGGCGTTGCCGCAGCCCGTGAAGTTGTGGTAATGCCGGCCGGGAGCCTCCCGGGGGCCGGAGAGGCTGTAGTAGCTCGGGTTGTCGATGCCCCGGAAGGAGAGAGTCGGCCCCAACTCGTTGCCCTCGCCGGTGTGGTTGTACACCACGTCCAGGATGACCTCGATGCCGGCGCGGTGGAGCTCGCGCACCAGCGTCTTGAACTCCCCCACTTGGCCTCCGGGCGAGCGACCCGCCGCGTAGGAGGACTCGGGAGCGAAGAAGCCCACCGTGTTGTAGCCCCAGTAATTCGTCAGGCCCTTCTCCCTGAGGTGGTCCTCGACGTAGAACTCGTGGACCGGCAGCAGCTCCACGGCGTTGACGCCCAGTTTCTTGAGGTGCCCGATCTTGTCGATGAAGCCCAGGTAGGTCCCGGGATGCCTGACCCCGGAGTTGCGGTTGGCGGTGAAGCCCTTGAGGTGCGCCTCGTAGATGATGAGGCTCTCGAGAGGGGTCTCCGGCCGGGCCACGCCCTGCCAGTCGAAGGCGTCGTCCACCACGATGCTCTTGGGCACCAGCCGGCTGTTGTCCGAATCCTCGTACGAGAGGTCCAAGGCCCTAGACTTGGGGTCGTAGCCCAGCAGGCAGTTGCGCGTGTTCCTGAACTTGCCGCTCATGGCCTTGGCGTAGGGGTCCATCAGCAGCTTGTGCTCGTTGAAGCGCAGGCCGCGCTCCGGCTGGAACGGCCCGTGGACCCTGTAGCCGTAGAGCTGGCCGGCCTTGGCCCCGGCCACGAAGGCATGCCACACGAACCGCGTCCGGTCCTCCATGCGCACCACCGCCGAGGGCTTCCCCGCCGGGTCGTCGAATAGCGCGAGCTCGACCCCCTCGGCGTGCTTGGAGTAGAGCGCGAAATTCACGCCCTCGGGCGCGAGCGTCGCGCCCAAGGGATAGAAACGACCCGGCGAGTTCTTGACCGCCATGGCGTCAAGGCTCCTAGACCGCGACCCTGCCTTCGACGCCCCGCGCGGCGGCGGTCCACCAGTCCTTCTTCCAGGACTTGTTCCACCAGGACCGCATGGGCACCATGGTCTCCGTGGCCCAGCCGGCCTTGTTGAGCTGGGCGACCTCGCCCCAGACCTTGTCCCAGGAAGACCCGCCGGCCCACATGAGGTAGTCCCAGTCGCCGGGGACGGAGGCTACGCTGGTCACCCAGTCCCATTTGGTCAGGCCTTTCATCTCGCCGTTGAGATGCGGCGAGCGCAGGAACACCCACGCCCCGACCGGCCACTCCCACCACCACTTCCCGTTCTTCATCCCCTTGTAGACGAAGTGGGTCGAGGTGGCGGTCACGCCCTTCATGCCCCTGATGTCGACGACCTTGTCGTAGAGGTCCTGCCAGGAGCCCGCGTCGACCCAGACCACGAGGCCCCAGTTCCCGGTCACCATCCAGGCGCCGATCGTCTCGGGCCAGGACTGGACCTTGCGCCAGACGGTCTCGGCCGTCGCCCAATCCGCCTTGACCAACAGGTACGCCGACCGCTGGTCCCACTCATTCCATGCCATGTTCACGCCTCCCTAGTTCACGAGTGTACGCCTGCCGTCAGATTATGATAGCAATTCACAATATCCTATCATGTCAGGGAGATGAGGAGCGACGCCGCAGCGCTGGTCTTGGCCGCCTTGCTGGCCGGCTGCGGCCACGCGCCTTCCGCGCCCCCTCCCGCGCCGCCGGACCTGTCCCGGGGACAGGTACCCCGGCTCTACGGCCCCGAAGCCCTGCGCCAATCGCTCAACAGCCTGCTCGCCCGGCCTTTCGACGACACCGTGGCCGTCGAGGTCCTCTACGCCACCAACAGGGCGCTCAAAGGCGACCCCGCGGAATGCGACGACGACGGGTTCGGCGTGGACCTCTCCACGGCCGCCAGCTACGGGCTCTGCCAGCTCAACGTACCCAAGCGGCGCGGCGTCGGAGGCTTCGAGGTCGCGCCCAACCCCCGCGCCGACACCCACCGGTACTTCCGGACCCTGGCCCACGAGTCCCTCGACGCGGCGGCCTTGGCCGAGCGCCTGGGCCGGCAGTCCGGCCGCGACCCCCTGGTCTTCGTCCACGGCTTCAACGTCAAGTTCCAGGAGGCCGTGCTGCGCGCCGCCCAGATCGGCTACGACCTCAAGTACCAAGGGCCCCTCGTGCTGTTCTCCTGGCCCGCGGGGTCGAGCGAGGGGATCCTTGAGTCCGCCCTGATCACGCGCACCTACGACGTCAACCGCGGCAACGCGGCCAAGGCCGTCGAGCCCGCGGCGGAGTTCTTCAAGCTCCTGGCCGGCTCGTCGACCACCTTCCACGTCATGGTGCACTCCATGGGGCACCAGGTCGTCCTCCCGGCCCTGGCCAAGGCCGCCAAGGATTGGGACCGGCCGCGCATCGGGGAGCTCATCCTCAACGCCCCCGACATCCAGCTCAGGGACTTCCAGCGCCTCGTCCACAACCTGCGGAAGGCCGCGGAGCGCATCACGGTCTACTGCTCCTACAACGACAACGCCATCGCCGCCTCCGAGACCTACAACAAGAACCGCCGCCTCGGGGCCTGCGAGCGCGTCCCGGGAGTGGACGTCGTCAACGTCGGCGAGATCGACGCCCCGGCGCTCGGCATCGGAGGCCTGGGCCACGGCTACTACGCCTCGCGCCCCATCCTAACCGACATCCATCAGGTGCTGCTCGGCATCGAGGCCTCCAAGCGCCTCTTCATCCGCCGCAGCGAGCCCAACAGCACGGAGGACTACTACCTGCGGCCGTAGCGCCCCAGGACGCCCGTCCCGCCGCTCCCCGGCGACACCGGCGACCCCCGGGATGAAATTCGTCTCTGCGGGCAGGCGAGGCCCGATCGCTTGACGCTGGCCGCCGCAATTCATATACTTACCGGTAGGTAGGTATGAAATCCAGTCTCCCCGCCCGCAGCCCAAAGGCCGCCGACATGCGCACCCGCATCCTCAAGACCGCCATCAGGCTCTTCGCCGAGCGAGGCATCGACCGGGTCTCCATCCGGGAGCTCGTCGCCGAGCTCGGGGTCAGCAAGCCGGTGCTCTACTACTATTTCAAGGACAAGGAGGACCTCTGCCGCGAGGTCTTCCTCCGATACGCCCAAGAGGCCGGCAAGGTGCGCGAGGAAGCCGGGGCCATGGCCGCGGCTTCCTTCGAGGACCGGCTGGCCGCCGCGCTGGAGGGCCACCTGAGGTTCTTCAAGGCCAGGCCCTTGGCCGTCCAGTTCGCCATGCAGACCTTCACCTGCCCGGGGTCCAAGGGCGTGCGCCGGATCGTCGACGACTTCGCGGCCCGCCACCGGCGCGGGCTGCGCGACCTCCTGCGGGGCTGGGAGCGGAAAGGCGACCTGCGGGCCGGGACCTCCGACGACGTCCTGCATCTCCTCGACGGCGTCATCACCCACTTCGCCATGAGCCTCTACCGCGGCCGCGCCGCCGGCTTGGACGCCGGCCTGCCGAGGAGGCTCGCCAGGCTCATCTGCCGCGGCGCCCGAGCGGCCGGCAGGCTCGCCTGCATCGCCCTCGCCCTGACGGCGACGTGCGTGACCGCCGCGCGGGCCGAAGGTCCGCGGGACATCACCATCGAGGCTGCCGTGGAACTCGCGCTCCAGCGCAACACCTCCATCGTGATGGCCGAGAAGAACAAGGCGGTCTACGACGAGCGCGTCCGGCAGTACTACGCCAACGCCCTGCCGGACATCAGGGTCGGGGGGCAGTACTCCTACAACATCGAGAAGCCCTCGATGTTCATCGGCGGGGCCAAGGTCCCCTTCGGGGCGAACAACCAATACGCCGCGTCGGTCGAGGCCAGCCAGGTGCTCTGGTCCGGCGGCAAGGTGAGCCTCGGCGTGCGCATGGCCAAGCTCTTCTCCCAGACCGGCTCCGAGAAGGTGCGCGAGGCCCGCTCAGGGGTCAAGAAGGCGGTCCGCCAGCTCTACTACAGCATCCTCCTGGCCTCGGCCACGGTGGACATCCAGCGCGAATCCCTCGCCACGGCCCAGAGCCACCTGGCCACCATCGAGGCCAAGTTCAAACAGGGCATCGCCAGCGACCTCGCCGTGCTCAGGCAGAAGGTCGAGGTCGCCAACACCGAGCCCTCCCTCACCAAGGCCCGCAACCTCTACGAGAAGGGAACGCTCCAGCTCAACAACCTCCTGGGCATCGACCCGGAGGAGACCCTGCGAGCAGTCGGGACCCTCCAGTGCCCATCCGGGGGCGGCAGCGGCCCGTCCGCCGACCTCGCGGCGCGCTACGCGACGGCGCTCTCCAACAGGCCCGAGGTCCGGGAAGCCAGGCAGCAATACGACCTCGCCCAGGAGAAGGTCAAGCTGGAGAGGTCGTTCCACTATCCGGACCTCTACGGCTTCTGGAACCGTCAGTTCCAGGGCCAGGACGACCGCGGCTGGCCCGACGACAGCCGTCGGACCTGGAGCATGGCCGCCGGGGTCAAGCTCTCCATCCCGGTCTTCAGCGGCCTGGAGACGGTCTCCAAGGTCAAGGCTGCCGGGCTCGAAGCCGAGCAGGCCCTCGAGGTCCTGGTCGAGACGCAGCGCCGAGTCAAGATCGAGGTGAAGGGAGCCTGGCTCGACCTCCAGGAGGCCTCGGAGAGGGTCCGGTCCCAGGCTCAGGCGGTGGGCTCTGCGGCCAAGGCCCTGGCCGCGACCGAGATGCGGTTCAAGGAGGGCCTGGCCGGCCAGCTCGAGCTCAACGACGTGACCCTGGCGCTCAACACCTCGCGCATGATCCACGCGCAGGCCATGCACGACGCCTGCACGGCGTTCGCCGAGCTGCAGTGGGCGGCGGGGGAATGAGGTCATCGAGGACATCGATGAGGAAGGTTCGACCATGAAGATGCCGACTTGGAAACTGATCCTGACGGCGGCCCTGATCGTGGGCTGCGCCGTACTGATCCAAAGACACCGCAGCCGGACCAGGGAGCTCGCGCGCCTGGCCGCCATCGACTCGGAGACCTTCCTCGTCCGGACCGAGAAGGCCCAGGTCCGCGACATCGAGGAGAAGCTCGTGCTCGTCGGCACGGTCAAGGCCCTCGAGGAGGCCGTGCTCTTCCCCCGGGTGGACGGCAAGCTCCGCAAGAACCTGGTCGCGGAGGGCCAGCCGGTCCTCCGCGACCAGGCCGTGGCCATGGTGGAGCGCGACGAGGTCGGGGTCGTCTACGAGCCGGCGCCGGTCCCCTCCACCATCGACGGCGTGGTCGGCAAGACCTACCAGGACCCGGGCGCCAACGTGACCCCCCAGACCCCGATCGCGCTCGTGGTCAACCAGTCCCAGGTCCGCGTCAAGGTCGACCTGCCCGAGCGCTACCTTGGGCTGATCGCGGCCGGCCAGGCCGCGCACCTCTCCGTGGACGCCTACCAGGGCCGCAGGTTCAACGGGAAGGTATTCCGTGTCAGCCCGGTGGTGGACCCGGCCAGCCGCAGCGCCGCCATCGAGGTCCTGGCCGGCAACGCCGACGGCAGGCTCAAGTCCGGCATGTTCGCGGTTGTCGAGCTCGTGGTCGGCAAGAGGGCCTCGGCCCTCTCGGTCTCCGCGGACTCGGTCCAGAGCGACGGCCGAAACGCCTCCGTCGTGTTCCTCGCGGAGGGCGCCAAGGCCGCGGCCCGGCCCGTGACCGTGGGCGTCAAGACCCCGGAATACGCGGAGATACTGCGGGGCATCAAGCCGGGGGACCTGATCATCAGCTCCGGGCTCTACGGCTTGAAGGACGGGAGCAAGATCGAGGTCATCGAGTGAAGATCGTCGAAGTCTGCATCCGGCGGCCGGTCTTCACGGTCATGATGATCTCCGCCATCATCGTGCTCGGAGCCTTCTCCTACCCCAGGCTCGGCATCGACCTCTTCCCGAACATCGATTTCCCCTTCATCCTGGTCCAGACGACCTTGAAGGGCGCGAGCCCCGAGGAGGTCGAGACCTCCATCACCAAGCCCATCGAGGAGGCGGTCAACACCATCGAGGGCATCGAGGACCTCAACTCCACCAGCTTCGAGGGCTTCTCCCAGCTCTTCATCAAGTTCGACCTCGAGAAGAACGTCGACGTCGCCGCCCAGGACGTGCGCGACAAGATCTCCGGAATCACCCGCAACCTCCCTCAAGGCACGGACCCGCCGGTCGTGGCCAAGTTCGACATCGGCTCCATCCCGGTCATGAACATCGCCGTCTACGGCGACATGGACCTCATCGAGCTCACCCATGTCGCCCGCAAGAGGATCAAGGAGAACATCGAGACGGTGCGGGGAGTCGGGGCCGTGGACGTCGCCGGCGGCCGGGAGCGCGAGATCCACATCGTGGTCAACCCCCTCAAGCTCTCGGCGCTGGGCATCGCCATCAAGGACGTCAAGGACGCCATCGTCCAGCAGAACATCGAGATCCCGGGCGGCAGGGTCGAGGAGGTCAACAAGGAATACGTGCTCCGGACCCTGGGACGGATCGCGGACGTGGCCGACTTCAACAAGATCGCGGTCGCCCGCCGCAACGGCGTGTCGGTGCGGATCTCCGACGTCGGCCGGGTGGAGGACACCGGCCAGGAGGTGCGCAGCATCGCCTTCTTGAACGGCCGGCCCTGCGTGTCGCTGGTGGTGCGCAAGCAGTCGGGAACCAACACGGTCGCCCTCATCGACGGCGTCAAGGCTAGGCTCAAGGAGATCGTCCCCCTCCTGCCCCCGGGCGTCAAGACCAAGGTGGTGGGCGACCAGTCCGAGTTCATCAAGGGCTCGGTGAGGACCGTGGAGGAGCACCTTATCCTGGGGGCGCTGCTCGCGGCCCTCATGGTGCTGCTCTTCATGGGAGACCTGCGCTCGACTTTGGTCGCGGCCGTGGCCATCCCCACCTCCATCATCGGCACCTTCACGCTCATGGAGATGGCGGGGTTCACCCTGAACAACATGACGCTCCTCGGCCTGACCATCGCGGTCGGGGTCGTCATCGACGACGCCATCGTGGTGCTGGAGAACGTCTTCCGGCACATGGAGGAGCTCAAGAAGCCCCCCGCGCAGGCCGCGCTCGAGGGCACGACCGAGATCGGCCTGGCCGTCATGGCCACGAGCTTCTCGCTCCTGGTCATCTTCATCCCCCTGGCCTACATGGAGGGCATCGTGGGCCGGTTCATCAAGAGCTACGGCCTCACCATCGCCTTCGCCGTCAGCATCAGCCTCTTCGTGGCCTTCACCCTCACCCCGGCCATGAGCGCCCATTTCCTCAAGCCCCACCCCAAGCGCAACCGCTTGAACGATATCTCGGACGCCTTGAACGACTTCCTGGCGCGCTGGTACACCGCCGCCCTGGAATGGGCCATGGCCCACCGCAAGACCATGGTGGCCGTCTCCGTCGCCATCATGCTCTCCACCGTGCCGCTCCTCACGCTCATCGGCAAGGACTTCCTCCCGCAGGACGACACCTCCAAGTTCACGGTCGAGCTCAAGGCTCCGGAGGGATCGAGCATCGCGTCGATGAGGCGGCTCATCGAGCAGGTCGAGAAGGAGGTGCGGCGCCTGCCCCATGTCCTCGACGTCCTCTCGTCGGTCGGCCAGAGCGAGGGCCACGAGATCCGCGGCTCCAACGAAGCCTCCATCCTCGTCGAGCTCGAGGGCATCGGCAAGCGGGCCCTGAACCAGGACGCCATCATCGAGACGGCCAGGCGCATGTTCGCCAAGTACACGACCCTGAGGACCGCGGTCAAGCCCGTCGGAGGGTTCGGGGGAGGCAAGGAAGGCGACATGGACTTCGTGATCGCCGGCCCTGACCTGGGCAAGCTCAAGGAGTACGCGGACGCCGTCGCCGCCTCCATCAGAAAGGAGAAGGGCATCGTGGACGTGGACATCAGCCTCTCCTACGCCAAGCCCGAACTGCGCGTCATCATCGACCGCGACCGCGCCCACGACCTGGGGGTCAAGGTCGAGGACATCGCCATGTCGCTGAGGACCATGGTGGGCGGCGAGGAAGACATCACCAAGTACAAAGACGCAGGCGACCTCTACCAGGTCCGCCTGCGCGCCGACCAGAGCTACCGCGACCGCGTCGAGACCATCTCGGCCCTCATGGTGCCGACCAGCCCTGGCAAGGTGGTCCGGCTCGACAGCGTGGCCAGCGTGGCGCCGGGCATGGGCCCCACCCAGATCGACCGCTACAGCCGCCAGCGGCAGGTCACGGTCCGGGCGAACATGGCGGGCAAGCCCGTGGGCTTCGCCATCGACAAGGCCAAGGCCGCCTTCAGGAAGCTCGGCGCCCCTCCCGACTACAGGACCGACCTCGTCGGCCGCGCCAAGGAGCTCGGCAACATGCTCCATGGGTTCCTGATGGCCTTCCTACTCTCCTTCATCTTCATCTACATGGTGCTGGCCAGCCAGTTCGAGAGCTTCGCCCACCCCATCACCATCATGGTGGCCCTGCCGCTCACCGTCCCCTTCGCCCTGCTGTCCTTGTTCATGGTGGGAGAGAACCTGGCCATCTTCAGCATCATGGGCCTATTCATGCTTGTGGGCATCGTGAAGAAGAACGCCATCCTGCAGGTCGACTACACCAACACCTTGAGGACAAAAGGCATGGAGCGCAACCTCGCCATCATCCAGGCCAACCAGACGAGACTCCGGCCCATCCTGATGACGACAACCACGCTGGTGGCCGGCATGCTCCCCGTGGCCCTGGGCGGCGGCGCGGGCTCGGGGACCCGGCGCACCATGGCCGTGGTCATCATCGGCGGGCAGCTGCTATCGCTCCTCATCACCCTGCTGATGACGCCCGTGACCTACTCGCTCATGGACGACCTGCAAGGGTGGCTGCGCTCGAAGTTCTCACCCTCCGAACCCCAAAAGCGATAGAATAGCCCCGGCCGTGGAATCCCGACAACCGCCGACCTGGCTCCTCGTCTTCACCCGCCGCAAGATGGCCGGGCTCCTGGCCCTCGGCTTCTCGGCGGGCCTGCCCCTTCTGCTGACCAGCAAGACCCTGCAGGCCTGGATGACCATCGAGGGCGTGGACTTGAAGACCATCGGCTTGTTCAGCCTGGTGGGCCTGCCCTACTCGCTCAAGTTCCTCTGGTCCCCCTTCCTCGACCGCTACCTGCCGCCCTTCCTCGGCCGCAGGCGAGGGTGGATCGCCCTGGCCCAGGTGGGCTTGGCCCTGGCGATCTTCCTCATGTCCCTCTGCAGCCCCACGCAGGGCATCGAACGGCTGGCGTTCTTCGCCATCCTGGTAGCCTTCCTGAGCGCGAGCCAGGACATCGCCGTGGACGCCTACCGCGCGGACGTCCTGGAATCGCGCGAGATGGGGGCGGGCGCCGCCATCTACGTCCTCGGCTATCGTGTCGCCATGCTGGCCGCGGGTTCCGCGGCCCTCATCCTGGCGGACCACCTGCCCTGGGCCTGGGTCTACCGGCTGGCGGCGCTCACCATGCTGGCCGTGGTCGCGGCCAGCGCCCTAGCACCGGAGCCCGCCTACCGGGAGCGCCCCCCCGAGACCCTCTCCGCCGCCGTGATCGAGCCCTTCGCCGACTTCTTCAAAAGGTCGGGCTGGCAGGGCGCCGCGATCCTGGGCTTCATCGTCATCTATAAGTTCGGCGACTACCTGATCTCGAACATGACGACGCCGTTCCTTCTAAAGACCGGCTTCACCCAGACCGATGTGGGCGCCATCCAGGGAGGCGTCGGGCTCCTGGCCACCATCGTGGGCGCCCTGGCCGGAGGCGCCATGGTCAACCGCCTGGGCATTAACCGCTCCCTGTGGGTCTTCGGGTTCCTCCAGGCCGCGAGCAACCTGACCTACTACTCCCTCTCGCTCTTTCCCGCCTACTGGTGGATGGTGGGGACCATCGTGATCGAGAACCTCTGCGGCGGCCTGGTCACGGCCGGGTTCGTCGCCTTCATGATGTGCCTGTGCAGCCCGCGGTACTCCGCGACCCAGTACGCCCTCCTCACGAGCCTCATGGCCTTGAGCCGCGACATCCTGGTCTCGCCCGCCGGAGCCATCGCCCAGGCCACGGGCTGGCCGAGCTTCTTCCTCATCACCATCGCGGCGGCCGTGCCCGGCATGGCGCTCATCCCCGTGTTCGCCCCCTGGAACAAAGACGAGCCCCTGGGCGCCGCCCCGCACGAGGGCGCCGGCCAAGCCGCAAGCTCCTAGCCCGAGGCCGTCGTTCCGCTACGCCGGGACGCAGGCATCTTCCTGGGTGCGGACCCAGTCGAGAGCGCCATCGGTGTAGAACAAGGCGCGAAGCTCGGGTAGGTGCCGGAAACTCCCGGGCGCCATGCAGTAGCGGTTGCCCTTGCGCGCCAGCCAGCCCTTCTCCTGAGCCGCCTCCAAGACGCGGCTGAAGCGCGGCTTGATGCCCCAGCCGAAGGCTTCGCGGAACCGCTCCAGGTCCAGGTACCCGAAGCTCAAGGTCCAGAGGATCTGCTTGGCGAGCCGCTCGTCCTCGGGCAAGGAGTAGCAGTCCTCGGCGGGCAGAGCCGAGCCTTCCTGGACCGCCTTCATCCAGTCCCAGAGCCTCATCGGGGCGAACCACCAGCGGCAGCCCACCATGCTCGATGCGTATTGCCCCACCCCCAGGTAGGACAGCCCGTCGAGGAGGCGGCCTTCGAAGTACGCCGACGAGCCCGTCTCCCCCCGGTGGAGCGAGAAGTTCACGGACCCGTAGGGCGCGTGGTAGCCCTTGGAGGTGAGGAACGTGTAGGCCTCCTCGTAGAGCTTGCCGTAGACCGCCGGCGATGGCGGCCTCGCCCCGGTCATGACGAACCCCCTGCCCTTGCCTCGGTAGAGGCAGTCATAGGTCGTGATGGAATCTGGCAAGAGCCCCGCGGCCAGCTTCAAGTCCGCGCGCCATTCGGCCAGTCCTTGGCCCGGCAAGCCGAAGATGAGGTCGATGTTGATCCGCTCGAACCCGGCGTCCTTGAGATGCTTCAACGCGGACTCCACCTCGAGCCGCTGCTGTTTGCGGTTGATGCGCACCAGGAGGTCGGCTTCCGCGGTCTGGACCCCGAGCGAGACCCGTCCCACGCCCAGGGAGCGCATCATGGCGAACTTCTCCGGCTCCCTGGAAGCCGTCTCAGGGCCGGTCTCCACGGAGAGCGGCCTTTTGGCCGAGGAGCGCGCACGCCAGGGGCCAAGCGCCTTCAAGAGCCTGCCCATCTCGGCTTGAGGCAGGAGGGTCGGCGTTCCGCCCCCGATGTCGATGCCGTAGACCTTGCTCGACGCGGGCACGGTGTCGGCCAGGAGCCCAAGCTGGCGGATCAGCGTGTCCACATAGCCGGCGAAGAGCCCGGTGTCGCGCCTGGTGTCGATGGGGAAGTTGCAGTACAGGCACCTGGCCCGGCAGAAGGGGACGTGCAGGTAGAGCCCGAACTCCGAGAGGGAAGAGAGCCCGCCCTTGGAGGACAGGAAGTCCGCGATGTCGGCCGGAGCGCTCCTGAAGCTCTTTTGGAAATACTCCCTGCCGGGCGGGTACTGGATGGTGAAGGCGTGGGGCTTGTCGTGGGCGACGGCAAGACGCTGAATGAGGCTCACAAAGCGGTGGACCTAATCGGGATCGAACCGATGACCTCCTGCATGCCATGCAGGCGCTCTCCCAGCTGAGCTATAGGCCCTATACGCTGACATTATAGCAGTTTTTCCGTTCAGCGGTTTCGGACGGAACCTTTGAGCGGCTCCTCCCGGAGGGCATTCTCGACGGCCAAGGCCAGGGGCACAGGGACGGCGATCCCTCTCCTCCTGGCAGATCCCAAGTAGCGCGCGGCTCGGGCCGGGTTCCCGGCCCTGAGGTGATGGACGGCCAGGTTTGCATAGGCGTCGGCGTAGTCAGGGCGAAGCTCAATCGTCCGCTCCCAGAGCCGGAGCGCCTCCTGGACGCGTCCGGTCCGGTAGTAAAGCAGGCCCAGGTTGAAATGGGCGTGGTCGTAGAGCGGGTTGAACGAGAGTTCGGCCTTGATCTCCCTTTCGGCCTCGCGCCACCGGCCCTCGGCCAAGTCCTCCCTGCCGGCCAGGAAGTACATGGCCCCAAGATTGTTGCGGGCGAACGCCGACTGGGGGGAGTCCCGCACGGCCCTCTCCCAGAAGGTGATCCGGTTACGGTAGTGCCCGGTCAACTCGAAAGAGAGCCCCGCGCACAGAAGGAGCAGGGCAAAGCCGGTCCCTGCTATCGTCTCCCTGGACAGGCCCAGGGCCTTGGGCCAGTCCACCGAGCCCAGGAGGATGCCCAGGCCGAGCGAAGCCGTATAGCACCGTATCTCGATGATGTCCAGGCTCCCGGCCGGGTCGTTGGGCTTGACGAGAACCGGTAGGAAGAGGAGCGCGAACCACACCGTCCCGAACCAGGCTATCCGCGGCTCCCGAAATCCGCGCAGAGCGAGGAAACCGGCCACGAGGGCCAGGGAGACCGCGGGGAAAAGGGCGGCGTTTTCCCTTGTGAGAAGCGCGAGTGTCCACAAGCCGAGATGCGCCCACCAATGCGCGGGTCGGGTCGTTTCCACAAATCTCACGAAGGCCAGGAAGGAGGGGACGAGGATGACGAGGAGCAGGGTCTCGTTGCGGCCGGCAAGCCAGACCGTGGCCTGGGAAAAACCGGGATGGAGGAGCATGATAAGAGCGAAGAAAAGAGACCATCCCGGCGTTGAGCCGAGGCGGCCGAGGAGCCTGTGAGCGAGCAGGGCCGAGGCCAAGTGGAGGATGAGGTTGGTCAGGCGGTAGGGAAAGGGTCTTACCCCCCCAGAGGGTATCCAGCGCGAAAGAAACGGTCAAGAGGGGCCGGTAGTAGAACTCCCCGCCGGCGGCTCGGAAGACGTCCTCGCGGAAGGCCTCTAGGACGTAGGAACGGTCCGTCAAGAGATGGGCGCGGTCCAGGATCAACGCATTGTCGTCGAAGTAATTGAACCCGAACCACAGGCTTCGGCCGTAGACGAGCAACCCGATCCCGAGGATGCAGAGGGAAGGCCACGGGCCGCGGAGGAACCATGGGACCTCTTCCGCGGCCTGGGCTTGCGGGGCGACCCGGCGGGACGCAGGCCGCTTCATCTGGGAGGAGTCTGCGCAGGCTCCCTGCGCAGGATCGTGTACGGGCCGAAGAGCCGGAAGAGAGCCGCCAGGAGGTGATACTGGCCGGGAGGGTAGGGGGTCCAGAAGTCTCGGTACGGTCTCTCACCGTCAAGCACGCGCGCGGCGCCGGAGATCATCACGCCCTCGTCGAGGACGTTGAGCCAGTTGTCATGCCCGGGAAGAACATAGATGAGAGTCGCGAGGGCCCCAGCCGCGCAGAGCGTCCGGCCGAACCTCACACGACGAACCCCATCTTCTCGAGCTTGGCGACCGTGCAGGAGGCGCGCATCCTCAAGGGTTTAACCGAACTGCAGGCAGGGGGTCGGGCACGGCCATGCCCCCGGCGCGCATCCGGTCCAGGACGGAGACCGCCTCTTTCTCGCGGCCCTGGCTGTAGTAGAGCGCGGCCAGGCTCACGTAGGCGTCGTGGTGGTCGGGGTTGAGCGAGAGGACCTTGGTCCAGAGCGCTTCGGTCTCCTTCATCTTCTCCTGCCTCATATAGAGGACCCCGAGGTTGTACATGGCGTTCACATAAGTCGGATGATACTTCAGCTCGAGGAGCAACTCCTTCTCGGCTTCCTCGATCCGGCCCCTCCTCAGCAGGACTAGGCCCAGGTTATTGTGCACCATGGGCTCGGTGGGGTTCAAGGCCATGGCCGCCAGTAACTCCTTCTCCGCTCCGTTGAGGTCGCCCTCCAGGAAGTACATGGCGCCGAGGTTCCTGCGCGCCAGCGGCAGGCTCGGAGAAGCCGCGGCGGCCCTCGTCCAGAAGGAGATGCGGTCGCCGTAGCTGCGGGAGTAGGAGAAGGCCACGGTTCCATGGACCAGCAGGAACAAAGCCCCTACCTTGGGCGCCCAGCCGCTCCAGGACGACAACCCCCGGCTGAAGTTCGTCTCCAGCAGGACCAGGAAGAAACCCACGATGGGCGCGTAGAGCCTCTTCTCAGCCACGACCCCGGCCATGGTCGTGGACTGCAGGACCATGGAGGGCGCCAAGAAGGCCACGAACCAGACCGCGCCGAAAGCGGCCCGCTTCCACTCCAGGGGCCGCGACGGCATGAGAGCGACGGCCACGAGGCCCAGGCTAGCTATGCCCCAGCCCATCGCGGTGTCCCGCATGAAGGGCAGGCCCGAGAGGTTGAAGGGGAAGACGATCTTGCCGCACAGCTGGACCATGCCCGGCAGGTTCGCCCAGAAGGACTGGGCAGCTTGCAGGGCGCCGACGCTCACGGGGTGGGGGAGCGCCGCGCGGCGCAGGAAGAACCAGACCAGGAAGACGCCGAGCCACCCGGCTGAGAGCGCTCCCAGCCGGGGCCAAGGCCGCTCCCCCCTCTCGACGAGGATGAGGTAGGCCAGGCAGACCGGGGCGAGGACCACGGCGGTCTCCTTGCTGAAGAGCGCCAGGGCCCAGCACGCCAGATGGAGCGCCCCGGCCCGCCAACTCCCCTCCTGAGGGCGGCCGGGACGCTCGGCCTCCGGCCTTGACCGCGCCCCGGCCCGCCAGGCCCCTTGGGCCAGGCCCCCGCCGCGCAGGAAGACGATGAAGGCGTTCATCGAGGCCAGGACGAACATGCCCATGAGAGTGTCGTCGCGGGTGGGCACGTGCACGATGTTCTGGGTGAGCGCGGGACTGACCGCGAACGCGACGGCGAAGAAAAGGGCGCAGCGCTCGGGAGACCCAAGCCTGCGCAGGAGCGAGAGCAGAAGGCAGGAGGCGGCCAGATGCGCGAGGATGCTCAAGAGATGGAAGCCGCCGAACGAGTGGCCCCACAGATGCGCGTCGACGACCAGGGACACGGTGAACAAGGGCCGGTAATAGGTGTCGCCCTCGTGCGCCACGTGGAAGACGCCCTGGCGGAAGGCGTCGATGACGCTTGACCACCGTCTGAGGAAATGGAGGTTGTCCGCGATCAGGACTTGGTCGTCGAGATAGGTCAGCCCGAAGGAAAGAGCCTGGAAGTAGAGGGCCAAGCCCACCGCCGCCACCGCCGCGTAGGGCCGCCACCACGCAGCGGCCGGGACGCGGTCCAGGCCGGAGGCCGAGCGTCCCGGAAGCCATCTGGAAGGGCGTTGGCTGTCCGGGACCGGCTTCACCCGAAGATCCCCATCCTCTCGAGCTTCGCCACCGTGTTGGCCGTATGGGTCCCGTTCCAGTAGAGCTTCCCGCAGCCAGGGCAGCGGAAGAAGGCGGTGTCCAGCTCAGCCACCAGCGGGGGCACCCTGGGCAGGGCATCCTCCCTGGAAAGCGTCTGGAGCTCGACGTTGCAGACGGTGCAGCGGGAGAAGAGCCGGCCGCGGTCGGCCTTCAGGGCCAGGGAAGCGAGGACGAACTTTAGCTGGTCCTCGAAGCCGGCCGGCGTTACCACGACCTTGGTCAACCCCCGCACCTCGGGGATGTTGGCGTCGCGGGTCAGGAAGACCCGGCCCTCGGCCTGCGCCATCTCCAGAAGGGCGCAGTCGCTCTCGCCTTTGCGCCCCACGCAGCGCGAATCGAACCCGAGCAGGACCAGCCACTTGGAGAGCCGGCCCAGCATGCTGTCGGCGAGGAACTTCACAGGAGGAGTCATGGGATGTGCGCGGGGGGGGACTTGAACCCCCACGGGTTTCCCCATACGCCCCTCAAACGTACGCGTCTGCCAGTTCCGCCACCCGCGCTTGGAATCTTATGGAGCCTTCGCCGCCTTTCCTTTCGGGGCCTTCCCAGGAGGCGCCTGGACCGGCTGACCCTCGGAGGTCTGCGCAGCCGCCGCAGGAGTCGCGGGGGCCGCGGGCGATTGGATGGGGGCCGGCCGCAACGGAACCCGCGAGGTCACGCTCGTCAGGGACGACCGGGTCGTCAGCAGGGTCAGGAAGAGGGATGTCAATGCGAAGAGGCCGGCAAGGACGCCCGTGAACTTCTTGATGAAGGTGGTGCCGGAGGGGGTGTTGATCAGGTCCCCCCCGCCCCCGAAGACCATGAGGCCCGCGCCCCTGCCGCCCTGGATCAACACGGTCAGGATGAGCACGACGCAGACGACGACATGGATGACGATCAGGATTTTATAGACGATCATAGAGTGGGGTCAGGCCCCATTATATCAGTTAGAACGCCAGGGCCGCCAGGCCCGGCAGGACCTTGCCCTCCAGGAGCTCCAGGCTCGCCCCCCCTCCCGTGGAGCAGTGCGACATCTGGTCGTCGACCTTGGCGAGGTCCACGGCCGCCAGGCTGTCTCCCCCGCCCACGATGGTCGTCGCGCCCTTCTTGGTGGCCTTGGCCAGGGCCTTGGCCACCGCGAGGGTCCCCTTGGCGAAAGGCTCCATCTCGAAGATGCCCATGGGGCCGTTCCAGAAGATGGTCTTGGCCTTGGCGATCTCCTCGGTGAATATCTCGAGGGTGTGGGGCCCGATGTCCACTCCGATCATGTCGGGGGCGATGGCCATGGCCTGGGTCACGGTCATCTCCGCGTCGGGCTTGATCTCCTTGACCGCGATATGGTCCGCGGGGAGCAGGCACTGGATGCTCTTGGCGTAGGCCTTCTCCACGACGGCCTGCGCGTCGCCCACGTTGTCCTTCTCCAGAAGGGACTTGCCGATGGAGACCCCCTGCGCGTGCAGGAAGGTGTAGGCCATGCCGCCGCCGATGATGAGGGAATCCACCCGCTCGAGGAGCTTGTGGAGCACGCCGATCTTGTCGGACACCTTGGCGCCGCCGAGGATGGCCAAGAAAGGCCTCTCCGGGTTGCCGATGACCCGATCGAGGAACTCGAGCTCCTTCTGCACCAGGAAGCCGATCCCCCCGGGCAGGTTCTTTGGGATGCCGGCCGTGGAGGCATGGGCCCGATGCAGGGTGCCGAAAGCGTCCTGCACGAAGACGTCGCCGTGGCGCGAGAGCAGCCTCGCGAACTGGGCGTCGTTGGACTCCTCGCCCGCGTGGAACCGCAGGTTCTCGAGGAGGAGCACCTCGCCGGGCCCCAAGGCCGAGGAGGCGGCCTCGGCCTTGGGGCCGACGCACTCCTCGCAGAAGGCCACGGGCTTGCCCAGGAGCGCGCCGAGCTCGGGGGCCACGGACTTCAGAGAGTACTTGTCCTCAGGCTTGCCCTTGGGCCGACCCAGGTGGGAGACCAGCGTCACCTTGGCCCCGGCCTCCAAGAGGTGCCGGAGCGTGGGGAGGGTCTCCCGGATGCGGCGGTTGTCGACGACTTTCCCCCCCTTCATCGGCACGTTGTAGTCCACGCGCGCGATGATGCGCTTGTTCTTCACGTCCAGGTCCTGGAGACGCTTGAGCTTCAGGGCCGGCCGGTCGCTGGCGGTCATGCAGGGACGCCGACCTTCTTGCCGATGAACGTCACGAGGTCGACCACGCGGCGGGAGTACCCCCACTCGTTGTCGTACCACGCGAAGACCTTGGCCAGGTTGTCGCCCACCACGTCGGTCAGCAAGGAATCGAAGACGGAGCTGTGGGACGTCCCCTGGAAGTCCCGGGACACGAGGGGCGTGTCGCAGTACAGCAGGTAGGGTTTGAGGCGAGGGGACTGCGCGGCATCTTTGAAGGCGGCGTTGATCTCCTCCTTCGTGGCCTTCTTCTCCAGCATGACCGAGAGGTCCACCAGCGAGACGTTGGGCGTCGGGACCCGGATGGCCAGGCCCGTGAGCTTGCCCTTGAGCTTCGGGAGCACCAGGCCGATGGCCTTGGCCGCCCCGGTCGAGGACGGGATCATGCTCCCGGCCGCCGCGCGGGCCCTTCTCAAGTCCTTGTGCGGGAAGTCGAGGAGGACCTGGTCGTTGGTGTAGGAGTGGATGGTGGTCATGACGCCGCATTTGATGCCGAAGGTCTCGTCGAGGACCTTGGCGACCGGCGCCAGGGCGTTGGTCGTGCAGGAGGCGTTCGAGATGATGTGATGCTTGGCCGGGTCGTAGAGGTCCTCGTTGATGCCCATGCAGACCGTGATGTCCTCGCCCTTGGCCGGCGCCGAGATGATGACCTTCTGGGCCCCGCCCGTCGTGATATGGACCTTGGCCTTCTCGGCCTCGGTGAACTTGCCGGTGGACTCCACCACGACGGTGGCGCCCAGCGACTTCCACGGGAGGGCGGCGGGATCCTTCTCCTTGAAGACCTTGACGAGCCTGCCGTCGATGCGCAGGTCGTTCCCCGCGGCCTCGACCGAGCCCGGATAGGCGCCGAAGGTCGAATCGTACTTGTAGAGGTGCGCCAGGGTCTTGGCGTCCGTCAGGTCGTTGACGGCCAAGAACTCGATGTCGGGGTTGCCCGCCGCAGCGCGGAAAACCAGCCTTCCGATCCGTCCGAAACCGTTGATCCCCACCTTGATTCCCATGCAGCCTCCTTATTTACACACCATCCATGATAGCATTACGCGGGCACCGCCTTGTAGCCGTAGCAGATGACGCCGGACTTCCCGACCTCGTTGATCTTGCGGAACTCCAGGCGCACGGGGTCGCCGATGCGGACGTCCTCCGGCTCACAGTCCGCCACCTGCATCGTGAGCCTGACCGCGCCCGGCGTCTCTGGCGCGGGCGTGCCGCCTCCGCTGACCATGGGAAGCGGCCTCACCCCGTCGTCGAGCTCCACGACGGCCAGGACGTAGGGCACCTGCTCCCCGAACCCGCTCGGCGGGATCCTGATGACCGTGAAGGTGTGGATCCTGCCCTTGTCCGAGAGCCTCACCATCTCGAAGTCGGTGGAACGGCAGCTGTCGCACACCCCCCTCGGGGGCATGAAGACCTTGCCGCACTTGCGGCACAACCCCGCCTCCAGCCTGTAGCGCTGCGGGATCTCCCTCCAATATCGTTGTGGCTGCATGATCACCCTCCTAGACGCCCAGAATCGACACGATCGAACTGCCGCCGGTCCCGCCCATGTTCTGGGCCAGGCCGATCTTGGGCTTGCCGACCTGCCGGTCACCCGCCTCCTGGCGCAGCTGCACCACGAGCTCCACGAGCTGGGCCACACCGGTGGCGCCCACCGGGTGGCCCTTGGACTTGAGGCCCCCGCTGGTGTTGACCGGGATCTTCCCGCCCAGCCCGGTGGCGCCGCTCTCCACGAGCTTCCCGCCCTCCCCGCGCTTCGCGAAGCCCAGGGCCTCGGTCACCATGATCTCCGCGATGGTGAAGCAGTCGTGCACCTCGGCCAGGTCGATGTCGCCAGGCTTGAGGCCGGCAGTCTTGTAGGCGCGCTGCGCCGCCTTCTCGACGGCCGAAAGCCTGCAGACGTCCTTGCGGGAGTGGAGCGCGATGGTGTCCGTGGCGTGGCCGACCCCGAGCACCTTGACCGGGGAGTTCTTGCCGAACTTCTTGGCCAGCTCCAGCGGGCACAGGACCAGGGCCGCCGCCCCGTCCGTGATGGGCGAGCAGTCCAACAGGCGCAGGGGGTCGGCCACCGCGGCCGAGCCCTCGACCTCCTCGGCCGTGATCTTCGCGTGGTACTGGGCCTCGGGGTTCTTGAGACCGTTGGCGTGGTTCTTGACCGCGACCAAGGACAGCTGGCGCCGCGTGGTGCCGAACTCGTGCATGTGCCGGACCGCCATCATGGCGTAGAGCCCGGGGAAGGTCGCGCCGTTGTAGCACTCGTACTCCTGGTCCGCGGCGGTGCCCAGCGTGTAGGTGGCCTCGTCGCCGCCCACGTCCGTCATCTTCTCCACGCCCACCACCAGGGCGACGTCGCAGAGGCCCGCGGCGACCTCCGCGTAAGCAGCCTTGAAGGCGGCGCCGCCCGAGGCGCAGGCAGACTCGGACCGCGAGGCCGGCACGCCCGAAAATCCAAGATAATCCGCCACGACGCTCGCGAGGTGCTCCTGCCCAGCGCAGAGCCCTCCCGACATGCAGCCGACGTGGATGGCGTCCACCCCGCCGTCCTTGGTCTGTGCGAGGGCCTTGAGCGCCGCCTCGCACGACAGGTCGCGCAGGGACTGGCTCCACAGCTCCCCCCACCTGCTCATCCCGACCCCGATCACCGCGACATCTCTCATAGATGGCTCCCTGCCCGCGCCGGGCGTTTCTGGCGCGGGCGTGCCGCTTCGATCCGAACGGAAAGCGGCCTGCCCGCGCCGGGCTATTCGTTCATGATGATCATCTTCCGGTACTTGAGGTAGGTGCCGTAGTCCACGTACCTCTTCCTCTCGTCGAGCATCTGCCGGGTCTTCAACGCCAGGCCCTGGACGGACTTCAGGCGCTCCGTGGCCCGGAACACGAACCCGTCGGAGCCCGCGCCCGAGCCGAAGGGGACGACCAGGATCAGGTCGCCGGCCTTGGCCACGTCGAGCACCGCCGTGAGCCCCAAGGGGGAGGAGCCGGAGTAGGTATTGCCGAGCTTGTTCACGAGCCACCCCGTCGTGATCTGCCGCTCCTCGAACCCCAGGAGCTTGCCCGCCCGCAGGGGGAACTTGCCGTTCGGCTGATGGAACACGACGTAGGCGAAGTCCGAGGGCTTCTTCTTGGCCTTGGCCATCATGCCCTTGCCCGCGCTGACGATGTGGCGGAAGTAGGCCTGCTCGCCCGTGAACCGGCCGCCGTGCCTGGGGTAGAACATGTGCTCGCGCCGCCAGAAATCCGGCGTGTCGGTCATGTAGGCGTAGGTGTCGACAAGCTCCGCCACGACGAGGTCCCGGTCCGCGCCGAAAAGGTAGGCGGCCGCGCCCGCGGCGGCCGAGTACTCGAGCGCGTCGCCCGGCGCCCCTTGCGAGGTGTCCGCGCCGACGCCCAGGGCGTATTTGACCGCGCCGGACTTGACGAGTTGGCTGGCCACGAACATGGCCTCGGTGCCGGCCTTGCAGGCGAACTCGAAGTCCGCGGTGTGGCACTCGGGGGTGGACCCCAAGGCCTCGGCCAGGACCGTGCCGCTCGGCTTGACCGCGTAGGGGTGGGATTCGCTCCCGACGTAGGCCGCGCCGATCAAGCGCGGGTCGATGCCGGCTCTCTTGACGGCCTTGCGGCTGGCCTCGACCGACATCGTGATGGTGTCCTGGTCCGGCGAAGGGACGGACTTCTCCTCCAGCATGAGACCCTTCTTGTAGCTCTGGGCGTCCGTGCCCCAGACCTTCGCGATCTCCTCGACCTTGATGCGATTCCTCGGGATATAGGCCCCGTAGCCGCAGATTCCTACCATGTCGCTCCCCCGGACCAATGATTCATCAAATGACGCCTCGTAGATTCAAGCCTATCCGGCGACAGGTGTCAATCGCCCGCGGACCGCAGGGGCCTGCGCAGGGCGACGACGAGGGTCGCCAGCAGGGCCATGACCGAGAGCACGCCCCACAGGAAAGCCCACACGATCGGAGGGAGAGGCAGTATCTCCCGGGAGAACATGGCGGCGTCGTTGTAGCCGCGACCGAGCCGCATGAGGTTGCGAACGTCGAGGACCGCGTAGAGGCAGTTCGTCGAGCCGATGAAGCACAGAAGCAGGTCGTTGAAATCCTCGCTGAGGCGCCGGCCCGACGCGAACAAGGCCAGCCCCGCCCCCGTACCGTAGAGGAAGCCCGGCCAGCTGCGCACGTAGGCGAGGCACGCCGCGACCAGGAGCGCGCCCAGGGCCATCGCGACCCACCGGTCCCAGCGCGTCCTGCACGCCAGCAGGAGGATCGCGCAGCCCGTCACCATGGAGCCGATGTAGCCCGCTGGGAGCACGACCCAGCGCCACCCCCCGCTCACGTAGCAGAGCCCTCCGCCCATGCGGTCCACCGTGATCACCTCGATGCTGCCGCCGGTGAGGACCCCTGCCAGCCCGTGCCCCAATTCGTGGAAAAGGGTCACCAGGATGCGCAGAGGGTGGAAGACGGCGCTGTCCCAATAGAGGAAAGCGGCCGCGAAAAGGCCGGCAAGCAGGGCCGCGCGGCCCAGGGATACCGTCGAACGGTCGATCACTACCGGTTGAGCAGCACGATCTCCAGGCGCTGCTCGGAGTAGGCCGCGCGGGCGGCGGAGACGGAGACCGCCTGAGAGCCGACCATGAGCTCGCGCAGGAGGCAGGCGGCGACGGCGTTGCCCTGGCTGTCGCCGAGATCCTTGGTCCCGGCGAATACCCGCACCGAGATGGGGATGCCGCCCAAGCGCCGCTTGATGAGGTCCGCGGCCGAGCGCATGAGGTCCTGACCCGCAGGCTGGACCAGCTCGGCGCCGGATTTCCCCTTGCCGAAGAGGACGGCGGAATCGAGGCTGATGTGCATGCCCGACTCCTCCTGGTGCACGATCCCCTTGAAGAGGAGGGGCTTGCCGAAGCTCTGCCGGCGGGTGCCGCCGGGCTCGGTGAAGGTGTACACCGCCGAGTAGGAGCGGCCCGCCGCGATCCACTCGCCGACGCCGTTCTGCCCGTTCCAGACGATCTCCTCGGGCGGGTCGTCCGAGCCCTCGTAGCGGTGGAAGGCCCGCCCCTCCTCGTCGACGATCTCCAGCCTCCAGCCGTGCTCGTCGGCCTCCTTGGGCTCGAGCCGCTTCTGAAGGGCCTCGAAGAGATGCTCGCGCGGATGGAACACGATGCCCGGCCTGGGGCTGAAGGTCACCCGCCACGGCTGGATCACCCGCTCGTTCTTCAGGAACTCCGGGTGCGTGCGCCGCCACGACACGGTCAACGGCGAGATCGCCAGGAGCAGGGGTTCGTCGGGCTTGAGCGCGGGCCGGACGGACTCGAAGGCGTCGACCTCGATGTTGAGCGGGGGCTTGACCACGCTGACCCGGCTGCCCGAATCCTCGGCCCTGATGACCACCTCGGCCGGCAGGCTCGTGGGAGCCCGCGCCGGAGACTCCCCCTGCGGCCGGAACGAGGCCGTGGAGATGTCCTGGCCGGACACGGACCCGAGCCCTGAGGCCGCGAGCACGACGGAGAAGAGGATTGATGTCATCGCTACTCCATGATGAACCTGAATGTGATGATCCCCCATTGCCTCTCGACCGAGCCGATGGCTGCGAATCTCCACTGCTTCAGGGATCCCATCGTCAGCCGGTCGAGCCGGCCGTACCCCGAGGTGCGCTCGACGCGCATGTCCGGGAGGACGGCGCCGTCCGGGGACACGTAGAACCTGATGGCCACGGCGGCCTCCGCCACGCCCATCTCCTTGAGCCACGCCGGGAACTCCGGCATCTCGGTATGGAGGACGCGCCGGTCCGCGAGAGGGCCCTCGATCTCGACGCCCTTCTTCCTCTCCTCGACGATGGCGTCCGCAGGACGCCGGCGCTGGGCGGGAGGCGCCACTTCGAGCTTCTTGCGCAGAGCCTGGGGATCAGGGCCGAGTTGAGGAACGGGAAAGACTTCGCGGACCGGTTGGGCCTTAAGCGACTCCATCTTGTCGCCGAGCTGCGCCCGCTCGGGAGGCGATGCCTCCCTCAACAGAGGGGCATCGAGAACGGCCATCGGCGGCCGGCGCCCGATGGGCTTGAGTATGGCCGCCTCCAGCCTCTGGACGGCCACGGCCTCGCGGCGCTTCTCCTCGAGCGCGATGGCCTGCGGCAGGTCGCGCACCTTGCGCGATCCTACCTCCTCGAGCCTGGGGGCCTCGGCCGGGCTTAAGACGCGCCGGGGGGACCCAAGCCTCGCTTCGACCTTGGCCGCCTCGACCCTCTTGCGGCCGAGGTCCAGGGATTCGACCCTCGCCTCGGCCTGACGCCGGCCCTTGTCGAGGATCCTCTCCGGCTCGGCCATGAGCGGCTTGCCCCGCTCCGGGAGCTTGACCTCCACTGTCTTGGGCGCGACCGCGCGCTCGACTGCGGGGAGCGCCATCTTGAGGAAGTTCCAAGTGGTCGGCGGGGCCTGGGCCTTCGGTCCGGGGGCCGGCAGGCTCGCGGCCCTGCGCACCTGCACGATGAGGTCCACGTCCGAGATGACCCGCAGGGGAGCCTTCTTGGCGTGCGGCACGGCCTGGAGATAGAGGAGCATGAGCCCGCCGTGCAGGGCGAGGGAGGAGATCGCGGAGACCGGCAGGCGCACCGCGGTCATGTCACTTCTTCCGTTCCGTAGCGATCGTCAGCTGCACCGCCCCCGCCTCCTTGGCGCGGTACATGATCTCCGTGAGCTTGCCGTGTAGGGCGTCCTCATCGGCCCTCAGGACGACCATCTTGGACTCGCTGCGCAGGACGCTCTCGCGCAGGTACGGATCCATGGCGTCGAGGGTCGCGAACTCCCGCTGGTCCAGGGCGAACCGGCCCTCCCTGCTCAGGGTGACGGAAATCTTGTCCCGCTCCTCCCCCTCCTGGGTGTGAGCCTTGGGGAGCTTCACCTTGATGACGGGGTCGGACATGAGCGGCGCCGTCACCATGAAGATGATGACCAGCACCAGGCAGACGTCCACCAGCGGGGTCACGTTGATCCCCGACATAATCTCATCTTCTTCGACGTCGGAAGTCCTCATCCGCCTTGCGCGCCCTCCGGAGTCTTCTCCTCCTCCGTCCGCAGGATCGCAAGCTTCTGCGCCCCGGACTGCCGGGCGGTGTCGAGGATCTCGACCACCTGGCCCACGCGGTTGCCGTCGTCGGCGGTGACGGTCACCATCTTGTCGCGGCTTTTGTGCAGCGCGGAGGCGATGGCGGCAGAGAGCCCCCCCTCCGGGACGGCCGTGTCGTTGACGGTGACCACGCCCGCCTCGGTGAGCTTGACCCGGACGTTCTCGTTGAGGTCCACCTTGCCCTCCGAGGCCTTGGCCCGCGACTCGAGCACCTTGATGCCGGCCACCAGAGCGAAGGGAGCGACGGCCATGAAGATGATGACCAGGACCAGGCAGACGTCCACCAGCGGAGTGATGTTGATCTCCGTGATGGGCTCGTCAGCCTTCTGCGAGGAAACCGCCATCAGCGCTCGGACCGGGCCACTACTTCGCCCCCAGGATGACCAGGAGCCTCGCCGAGGCCACCTCCATGTCTGTCGAGACGGCCTTCACCTGCCGCATGAAATAGTTGTAGATGATGACCGCCGGGATGGCGACCACGAGTCCGGCCGCCGTGGCGACCAGGGCCTCGGCGATGCCCTTGGCGACCACGCTCGGCCCCCCGCCGCCGGCCAGGGCCAGGTCGCGGAAAGCCTTGATGATGCCCACCACCGTCCCGAAGAGCCCGATGAAGGGCGCGATGTTGCCCAGCGTGCCCAGGACGCCGAGGTAGCGTTCGAGCCTCATGCGCTCCTCGAGCCGCTTGGTGTGCAGGAGCTCCTCGAGGTCCCGGCGGCCGCGGCCGCTGTGGAGCAGGCCGTAGTGGATGACAACCCCCGCGGCGGAGCGCTGCCTGGCGGCGTACGCCTGGGCCTCGGCGAGCTTGCCGGCCTCGAGCAGCTTCTGGATGTGCGCGAGGATGGGGTCTCCGTGCCCCTTGGCCCGGCGGAAGCACCACCACCTCTCGATCATGAAGGTGATCGAGAGGACGGAACAGAACAGCAGGATGACCAGCGTGAAGCTGTCCCTCAGGATCGCGATCGCATTGACTTCACCCATACGTTACCCCCCGAGAAACTACGACTCCTTCTCCCCTCATTGGATATCGTCCGACATCCCAGGAAGCTCCATGACCTTGGACTTCTTAGCCGGCGGCTTGGCCGCTGGCGTGGCCTTGGGCTGCGGCTCGGGCTCAGGCGAGCCCTGCCGGTCGGTGTCGATGAGCACCCGGGAGCCTTCATCGGGCTCGCCGGCCTCTTCCTGCGGCGCCGCCGCTTTGCGCGCGGGCCGCGCCGAAGGGGGCGCGGCCTTGCGGCCGGGCTTGCCCTTCGGAGCGGGCAGGGCCTTCTGGGTCCGCTCAGGCTCCCGGTCGATCACGGTCTCGTCGCGGGCAGCAGGCTTGGGGCGCCGGACGGACTTGAGCTTGCGCAGCTGGGCCGCCTTGGCCGCGACCTGCCCCGCCAAGGGCTGGCCGGCGCTGCGGGCGACGTCCTCGTAGGCGGACGCGGCCTGGTCGTACTCGGCGGACTTCTCATAGGCCTCGCCCAGCCTGATGAGCGCCTGCAGGCGGAAAGGGTTGTTGGCCGGCTGCATCGACCTCATGGACTCGAAGGACTTCCTCGCGTCCTCGGCCCGGCCGATGGTCTGGTAGATCTCGCCCATCCTGTAGATGGCCTCCAGCGGGGCGTCGGAGGAGGACTTGGAGCCGTCGCGTATCTCCTCCAGGGTGGAGAGCGCCGCGGCGAAATCCTTCCTGTCCTTCTGGATGGTGAAGATCTCCCAGAGGGCGTTCTGCCCGCTCTCATCCGACGTGCCGGCCGCGGCCACGTAGCGCTGGTAGGCGTACTGCGCCATGTCCAGCTTGTTCAGGGCCTTGTAGGAGAGCGCCTGGTTGAACTGGGCCGCCTTGACGTAGTCGGCGTCCGGATACTCCTCGATGAGCCGCGTGTAGTTGCGGATGGCGTCGTCGTATTTCTTGAGGTTGTAGTAGGCGCTGGCCAGATGGAAGAGGGCGAGGCTCCATTCCGTCCCCTTCTCGAAGTTGTTGAGCAGGCGCTCGAAGGCCGGGGCGGCCTCGGTGTAGTTGCCCATGAAGAAGTAGCTCTCTCCGAGGTAGAACTGAGCCTTGGCCAGGTCCGGATGGTTCGTGAAGTCCACGCTGAACCGCTGGAACTCGCGGGCTGCGCCGGGGAAATCCTTGGACTCGAAGCAGCGGCGCGCGAGCCGGGACTGCGCGTCGCCCGCCACCTTGTTGAGGGCGTTGGCCTTGACGACAGACCCCAACACCGCGCGGAAATCAGAGGTCTTGGACCGGTCGAAGACCGCTTCCATGAGGTCCAGGGCGTCGGTCGTCTCGGGAGCCTCGGGGAAGCGGGAGATGAGGGCCTCGGCCTCGCGCAGCGTGTCGGCGTCGTCCTTGGCATTGTAGTACGACTGGGCGACCCTCATCATCGCCATGGCGAGCTTGGGGCTCTGGGGGTAGAGGGAGACGATCTCCTTGTAGGCGGCGACCGCCTCGCCGTACTTCTGCGCGCGGAACAGCGTATCGGCGATCTGGAAGACCGCCTGGGTCGTCTCCTTGGCCTGGGGGTAGCGGTCCTTGAGCTTGCGCCAGGTCTCGATGGCCTGGGTGTAGTAGCGCAGCTGGTAGAGGCTCTGCCCGGCGCGGTAGAGGGCCGCCGGGGCCTCAGGAGCGCCGGAGTTGTCGGCCGCGTACTTCTCATAGAGCTGGAACGCCTCGTCGAAGTTCTTCTGGTTGAACATGCTGTCCGCGATGCCCAGCTCGTTGGTCCCGGAGAAGGTGAAGGTCGAGGCCGCCACCGCCAGCATGTCCTGGAGCTTCTTGCGCTCCTGGAGCGCCTTGTGGTCCTCGCCCTTCATGGCCCAGCACCAGGCCAGCCCGTCGACCGCGTAGAAGGCGGCCGGATCGTCCGGGTAGACCTTGCGCACCATCTCGAAGATGACCTTGGCCTCGTCCACCTGGTTCAAGGCGAGGTACGCCTCCGCGACGTAGAGGTAGCTCAAGGACCGCCACTTGGATTTCGACGGCGGGAGGTTCCTGAAGATGAATTGGTACGAGGTCAGGATGGAGTTGAAGGACTTGAGGCCGTGCTGCGTCTGCAGGATGGAGAACAACGCCTGTTCCGCCTGCTCGGAGGAAGGCGCGATCTCGATGACCCGCTGGAACGCGGCCACGGCCTCCTGATGCCTCCTCAAGCCCAGGAGGGAGTTGCCCTGGATGATGTACACGTTCTTGGCCAAGGGATTGGCGGGGTAGAGGGAGAGGAAGTTGCCGCAGGTCGTCGCGGCCTGGGCGAAGTCCCCCACCTGGTATTGGGTCCACGACAGCTTGAAGTAGGCCAGGGGCAGGACCTTGAGGTCGCTGGCGGCCGAGCGGCCCTCGTACTGCGTGATGACCTTCGTGTAGGCGAAGAGGGCCTCCCTAACTTGGCCCGCTATGAGGTGCGACTCCGCGATGAAGTACTGGGCCAGCGGGGCGAAGAAGTCCTTGGGGTAGCGGTCCAGCACGGACTGGAAATGCGCCCGGGCTTCCACGTAGTCCTTCTTCTGGAAGTAGGAGGAGCCGATCCGGAACAGGGCCGACACCCGCAACGGCGACTCAGGGTAGAGCTGTATGAATTTCTGGTACTTCGAGATGGCGCCCGCGAAGTCCTCGGCCAGGAAGAAGGAGTCGCCGATGAAGAACTGGGCCTCCTCCTTGAGGTCGCTCTCGGGGTAGTCGCGGATGAGCTGCTCGAAGGCGGCCGCGGCGAGGAAGGCCCGCTTGGAGAGGAGGTAGGTCTTGCCCAGATAGAACTGCGCCTCCGCGGTCTTGACCCTCTTGAGCGCCTTCTCCGCGTTCGAGTAGTCGCCCTTGTGCAGGGCGACGATGCCTTGGGCGTAGAGGACGGCCGGCTCCTTGAGGAAGATGGGGTACGCCTCCCCGAGCAGGAAGAGGTTCTGCTCCGCGTCCGAGAACTTTTCCAGGCCGAGGTCGGAGTAGACGATGGCCAACATGGCCTCGGGCACGATGTAGGACTGCTCGTGCTCCTCGGCGACCTTGCGGAAATGCTCGATCGCCAGGTCCCAGTCCTTGTCGTCGTAGGAAGCCTCGCCGAGACGGTACTGGGCGGACGCCGCCAGCCCCGATTTGTCGTCCCCCAGCACGGCCTCGAAGGCCCTGCGGGCGTTCTCCAGGGCGGCGACCGCCGCGGGGTTCTTGGGAGCGAGCATCCGAGCGGAGGAGGTCTTCTTGGCGGCCGCCTCGGCCTTGAGGATGGCCAGGGCGTGCTCCATGTAGGCCTCGCCGATCATGAAATTGGCGTCCGCGGTCCTCAGGCTACCTGGGAACCTCTTCAGGAAGCTCGTGAAGGCGGCCACGGTCGCGGTCTTGTCCTGCCCGGTGTCCTGGAAGAGCTGCGCCGCCGCGGAGAAGGCCTCGTCCTCGGCCTTGGTCTGCCCCGAGGTCGTCTTCTTCTTGCCGCCGAGGAACGGAAGCCACCCGGCCTGGGCCGCGGCCGGGGCCATGGCCAGCGCGCCCGCCAGCAGCCAGATTTTCCCTTCTTTCAGCAGGGAAATGCCGCAGGCATGTCTTAGATGTCGCATGGGTGCTAGATGATACCCTATCTTGGCGGCATAAGAAAAGGGATGCAGGGCCGTTGATTGGACACTGGGGCGGCGGCCGGGTTCCTAGCGCGGCAGGACGACGAAGGAGAAAGCGCTTAAGACCACGAGGCGACCAGCTCCCTCATCCCACGGACGAGCCCCGCGTCCGCGGCCGTCCATTCCATGATCCAGAGCACGCCGGCCATGAGGGAGGCCATGAGCAGGCCGCAGTGGACCGGATGGAGCCCCAGCATGAACCTCGTGAGCCCGGGGAGCTCGGCCCCATAGGAACTCAAGCGGTTCTCCATGGCCAGGAACGCTACTCGTCGCTGGAGCTGCGCTTGCCGGAATCCTCGGAAGCCTTCTTGCGGCGGTCGTTGTCGACCGAGCTCTTGAACACGCCGATCATCACGATCAGCCTGGGGTCCACGGCCTTGGGGTCGCGGATGGTCACGTCCCAGCGGTCCGTGAACCGGAGGAGGTTCTCCTTGAACCCCCGTCGGACCTCGGCCACCACGCGGCCGTCCGGCTGACGCAGGACCATCTCGGTAGAGAGCCACTCCACCTTCTCGGACTCCGCCGCCATGCGGCCTTGGCCGTCGAGGATGTTGTAGCTGGTATAGACCTTGAAGAGCGACTTGAGGATGTTCTCCTTGATGGTGCCGATCACCCGGCCCTGCGGGTCCGTCACGTCCACGGTCGAGCCCAGAGCGAAAAACCGGGCCCGCGCCTGGGCCACCCTGTCGCCCTGGCCGTCGAGGTACTCGAAGGTCTTGGTCAACCGGAAGAACTTGCCCTCGATGAGGCCGAAGGCCTTGCCGGAGGGGTCCTTGAGGTCGAACTTCTCCACGAAGATGGTGAAGAACCTCTCGTAGATCGAGAACTGGGACGGGATCTGCGCAGAGGATGACTGCGCCTCGGCGGCTGTGGCCGCGGCCGCAACCATGTCGGTGGCCGGCGCGGGCCGGCCGGCGACCGCCTTGCGGAAGGCGGAGAGCTCCGGCAGGTCCGGGCTTTGGAACTCGGGGAAGACCTGGGCGGAGGCGACCGCGGCGGACAACAAGGGGACCAAGAAGAGGTAGCGCATGCCTCCATTATAGGGCTTGTGCGGGTCCCAGAATCAAGAGGGCCTTCCCGTCGGATTTCGGCCCATCCCTCCCCTAGGTCCATGGACTCATGAGGCGAAGCGCTGATTCGCCTGGGTGCGCCGAAAATTTGTAGGTAGCCGGCCTTGCACCCTCGTCAAGCGGTCAATAGAAACGGCGCTTCCCCGCGCAAAGACCAACCGAGCGCCTTTCCAGCCTGCGGTCGCGCTCCTCGGCAAGAAGGTCGCCCGCTTCCTCCGCAAGCTCCGTCGCGTCGATCAGGAGGCGATAGCCAAGCCCTACGAAGAGCTTGCCCCAGGTCGAGAGCTTGGCGTCTTCGCCCCGCTCGGCCCGATGGACGACCGAAGCGTTGACGCCGGCATGCTCGGCAAGCTGCCGCTGAGAGATTCCGCGTTCCAGCCGCAGTTCTTTGAGCAACGTCGCCATGCGACGCGCCGTTCCTTGGGAGTCCATACTGTCTATACGAGATGACCCCCGAAAAGTTCCCACCCCCCCAGAGCCTTGCCTCCCTTGGTCCGTTGCTTCAAAGCAACACGGCTCGGAATAGATGCGTTATATCGCTGCGTTCGGGATGGATGTTGCAGCAAAGCAACGGACCAAAGGAGGCGCCCCTGCTGGAGTAAGCCAGACAAGGCCCCCCGGCATCCCCAAGCTTCCGGTCATGCGCCCGGTCTGGCCGGCTACCTGCAAATTTTCGGCGCACCCATTCGCCTTGACAAAAGGAGCCCGAGGGAGGCAAGATGGGAGGATGAAGAAAAGCCCGTCGCCTTTCTGCGCCCTCCTGGCCGCAGTCTCGATGGCCGCGCCGCTCCAGGCCCTTGGCCAACCGGAGGTCTTCGTCCAGCTGGGGCACGTCGAGAACGTGGCCTCCATCGGCTTCTCCCCCGACGGCCTCCGCGTCCTGGCCTCGGACGTGGGCGGCCAGGTGGCTAGATGACGCGGCTGGCCTTGCCGGTCCTCCTGCTGGGCCTCGCCGCCGCCCCGCCCGCTTCGGCCATGCAGGACACGCGCCTCGCCTGGGGCCGCAACGACACCAACTGGCACATGGGCGTGTCCTTCGGGGTGAGCCTGCTCGGCACGGAGCTCCTCGAGCTGGGCGGCTGGAAGCCCTGGAAGGCCGCCGCGGCGAGCTCTCTGGCGGTGGCGACCGCGGCCGTGGTCAAGGAGTTCCTCATCGACCGGTCGCCCTCCGGCAGCGACCTCATGGCCGACGGCATCGGCTTGGGAGCCCACGGCCTCCTCCAGTTCACCATCCACTTCGATTGGCCCACGAGCAAGGCGCCCGACGACAAGACCGACCAATGACGGAACCTGTCGCTGCCGCGAGCGCGGCCGCCGACGCGAAGACCGGCTTTCAGTTCGGATGGACCGAAACCGTCGCGGGAAGTCCGCTCACCAAGCCGGCTTGAGACTCTTCGATTCCTTCTCGGCCAGGACCTTGGCCAGGAAGTCGGCCTCGGTCACGCCGTTGAACTGGCGGCCGTCGCGCAGGCGCACGGCGAGGGTCTTGGATTCGACGTCCTTGGGCCCCAAAACGACCATGTAGGGGACCTTGTCCACCTGCGCATCGCGGATCTTGTAGCCGATCTTGTGGGAGGCGTCGTCGACCTCGGCGCGCAGGCCCGCGGCCGCGAGCCGCGCCGAGAGTCCCTTGGCCGGAGCGTTCTGTCCGTCGGTGATGGTCAGGACGCGGACCTGGACCGGCGAGAGCCAGAGCGGCAGGGCGCCCGCGAAGTGCTCGATGAGGAAGCCGATGAACCGCTCGTGCGTGCCCAAGGGGGCGCGGTGGATGCACAGCGGGGTCTCTTCGCCGTGCTCGGCCGTGTGGTAGACGAGTCCGAAGCGCCTGGGCTGGGCGAAGTCCACCTGGTTGGTGGCCAGCGAGAACTCGCGGCCGATGGCGCTCCAGACCTGCACGTCGATTTTGGGCCCGTAGAAGGCCGCCTCGTTGGGGGCCTTCGCGTAGGGGACCTCCCCCGCGACCAGGGCGCGCTCTACCAGGTCCTCGGTCTTCGTCCACAGCTCGGGTTCGTCCACATACTTCTTGCCGAGCCCCTCGGCCGCGTGCGTGCTGAAGCGCATGAGGTACTTCTCGATGCCGAAGATCTTGAAATAGCCCAGGTACATCCGGCACACGGCCAGGAACTCGGTCTGGAACTGGTCGAGCGTCCAGTAGATGTGCGCGTCGTTCATCTGCATGGAACGTACGCGCATGAGGCCGAAGAGCTCGCCCGACTGCTCGTAGCGGTAGCAGGTCCCGTACTCCGCGAGCCTCAGCGGCAGGTCGCGGTAGCTGCGCAGGCTCGAGCCGAAGATCTTGTGGTGGTGAGGGCAGTTCATGGGCTTGAGGTAGTACTTCTCGCCCTCGAGCTCCATGGGAGGGTACATGCTGTCCTTGTAGTAGGGGAGGTGCCCGCTGGTCAGGTAGAGGGACTCCTTGCAGATGTGGGGCGTGCGCACGCGGACGTAGCCGGCCTCGGCCTCGGTCTTCTTGGCCAGGGACTCGAGCTCCTCGATGATGACCGCGCCGCGGGGCAGCCACAAGGGCAGCCCCGGGCCCACGTCGTCGTCGAAGAAGTAGATGCCCAGCTCCCGGCCGAGCTTGCGGTGGTCGCGCTTCTTGGCCTCCTCGAGCATGGCGAGGTGCGCTTCGAGCGCCTCCTTGGTGTCGAAGGCCACGCCGTAGATGCGCTGGAGCATGGGGCGACCTTCGTCCCCGCGCCAGTAGGCGCCCGCCAGGCGGGTCAGCTTGAAGTGGCCGATCTTCCCCGTGTGGCCGACATGAGGGCCCTTGCAGAGATCCGTGAAATCGGAGTGCGTGAAGTAGCTCACCACGGCGTCGGGCAGGTCGTTGATGAGCTCGACCTTGTACTTCTCCCCCCGGGACTCGAAGTACTCGATCGCCTCGGCCCGAGGATGCTCGGACTTCCGGAAGGGATGCCTGGCCTTGGCGATCTCCCTCATCTTCGCCTCGATCCTGGGCAGGTCCTCAGGCACGAAGTGGTGCGGGCCGTCGAAGTCGTAGTAGAACCCGTGCTCGATGGCGGGGCCGATGCCCAGCATCATCTCAGGGAAGAGCTGCTGCACGGCCTGCGCCATCACATGGGAGGCCGAATGCCGCAGGGCTTCGAGATTATTGGCGTCCATTGAAACAGCGATCAGCCCCCTCGGCTACTCTCCTCCCCGTGGGGGAGGAGAGTGAAAACGTGCCCAGTATAGGATTTGAACCTATGGCCTCTCCCATGTCAAGGGAGCGCGCTACCACTGCGCCAACTGGGCGAATCTGCCCGGTGTCATACTTTCCCGGGCCTCTACCACTGCGCCAACTGGGCGAATCTGCCCCTACCGCCGCGGATGACAATGGTACAACATTTTTGCCCATCCTATGTTATGATATCGCCGTGACGCTCCCCAAGAAGGCCACGGTCGCGGCGCTCCTTCTGGCCGTCGCATCCGCCGCGGCCGGCTGCTCCCGCGAGAAACGCATGATGCCCGACATCCGTCTGCCCACCCTTGCGGGGGACAGGGCCGTCTCCCTCGCGGAATGTCCCGCGCCCAAGTGCCTGACCATCTGCCTGGCCCCGTGGTGCGGGAACTGCCGGACCCACACCCCGACCTTCCTCGGGCTGCGCGACTTGCTGGCGGGCCGGGGGGTCGTCACGCGCTTCGTCGTGGGCATGGACAGGCTCGACGACGTGAAGTCCTACGCCCGGGAACTCGGCCCTGACACGCTCCTGGACCCCGACGGCCAGTTCCCGACGAGCGGGATTCCCAGCTTCACCGTGTCGGACGCCAGCGGCACGGTGCTCAACACCGCCCGCGGCGTGCCGAGCTTCGTCAAGAACGACAAGGCCCTGGCGTGGTACCTGGGCCTGGACTAGACCGAAGTTCCGGCGTCACCTACTTGAAGCAAGCCTCGAGCTCGGCGATGTCCTTGGGCGACAACCCCAGGTTCTCGCGCACGGCCGCCCCGCGCCGGGAGAGGACGGGGTCGAACTCCTCGTAGGACGGCACGTTCGCCGCATCGAAGAGCACCCCCAGCGGCGCCGCGTCAGCACGCGTCGTCCCGTCTCCGCCCTGCGGAGACGGGGCTGCGCTTCCAGTCAATTGGAGGCGCAGGTTCTCCGCTCCCGGAGGGCAGGAGCCCAGGACATGGACGAAGGAGAAACCCCTGTGCTGGACGGCCTGGGCCATGACCGCGGCCGAGGCGGCCGAGTCTTGCGCCAGGACCCTGGCCGCGAAGGTCGCTCCAGCGGCGAGCGCCAGCATCGCCGGCTCGAAAGTCCTCTCATCGGCCGGGAACCCTCGCGATCCGCTGTCCAGCATGAGGAAGGTGAGGTCCGCGTTGAGCCTCGCCGCGTGCATCAGATGCCCCAGGCCCGGGCCCGCGGTCTCGCCCTCCCCGCCCACCGCGATCACGAAGAGGTCCGGGTTGACGAGCTTGGCCCCGAGGGCGACCGGCAGGGCCCTGCCCGCAGGGACCCGCATGCCGTAGGAGAGCAGAGCCTCCGGGAGGCTGCCCGCGCAGCCTGTCCCCGCCACGCAGAGGAGGTCCTTGTTGGCCACGCCCAGGCCCGAGCAGGCCGCTTTGAGAGCTTCGAGGGCCTCCGCATGGCCGCAGCCCGGGCACCAGTCGGCCGGCCCGGAAGCGCCGAACTGTTCCGGTCCGAACTCGCGGGCCTCGTCCAGAGGCCTGCGGACGGGGACCGGGAACATCGCGGTGGCCTTCGGATGAGCCCTAGTCATGGAGCGCCTCGTCGACGCGGCGGACGCACTCGGCGCCGTCCACCGCCCCCCCGTCGGGCCCGGAGCAATGCCGCTCCACCGCGACGCCGGTCTCGCCCCGGATGAGGCGGCACAGGGGAGCGGTCGGCTCGGACTCGACCGCCAGCAGCCGGCGGGCGGACTTCAAGGGGCCGGAGGCTTCCTCGGCCGGGAAGGGCCGCAGATAGCGCAGCGGGAAGACATTGACGCGGCGGGCGCCGCCGGCGTTGAAATGCCGCATCGCGTGGCGCATGGGGCCGCAGGCGCAGCCGCAGCCGACCAGCGTGATCTCGGCGTCGGAGGGTCCTTCCAGGAGGCTGGGCTTCAAGCCCCGGGTCAGGGAGCGCCCTTTGCGGTCGAGCTTGTCGGCAGATCCCCGGGCGTCCGCGAGGAACATGAGCCCGTCGTGGCCTGGGACCGCCCGAGGAGAGACGCCGGTCTCGGTCTCGGCATAGCGGTCGAAGGGAGCCTCGGCCGAAGGCCCCTGGGCCGAAGGCCCAGGGGCCGCAGACGCGCCCGGCTCGTCGGCGGGAACCGCCCACAGGCCTCGATCGATCCCCGCGTCGAGGCGCAGGCTCTCCACGGTCTGGGTCTCCCCGGCCAGGAACCTGTCGAGGAGGAGGAGCACGGGAGCCTGGAACCTCTCGGCCAGGTTGAAGGCCTCGACCGTGGAATCCAGGACATCCGTCGAGCCGGCGGGCGAGAGGACCGCGCACCCGGCCCCGGCGCAGAAGCGCGAGCCTGCGGCGCCCAAGGACGCGACCACGACCGGGATCTCAGCCCTTTGCGCGAACTCCATCCCTTCCACCGCCGAGGCCGCGTCCGCGACCACGGCCAGCCCTCGCGCTCCCGCGTGCCCGGCGCCGATGGCCGCGTACACGGCGGCCCCCGCGTCCTCGGCGGGCCTGACGATCATCCCGTAGCGGTGCGCCCTCGGGGCCAGCCAGCGGAGCGTCGCGGACGACTCGGTCCCCGGCCCGGCCGCCAGGAACTTGCAGCCGGAGGCCAGGGCGCCCAAGGCCAGGCCCTGGCCTCCGGAAAGGGCCGGGCGCCGATGGTCCGAGCGCTGGAGCCTCAAGCCCGACTCGGGCGAGGCCGCTCCCGCGCGCTCGAAACCGGCCTTGGCGGCCGAGAGCTCGGCCGCGAGGGCGTCGCTGGCAGCCCCCTTGCGGGCATCCCGGAGGGCCTCATCGAGCGTGCCCAGGTCCATCCCGGCCAAGCGGGCCAGGGCGCCCAGAGCCGCCAGGTGCCACCGGTCAACCTCGATCTTGAGCTCGGAGCACGCCAGCCCGATGGCCGCCGCGTGGCGCCGCAAGCCGCCGGCCTCGATCCTCACCCGGTCGCCGTCGAAGAGGACTCCCCCGGTCGCCTCGCCGGCCTTCTCCCGGGCCGCGCCCTGGTCGAACGCGACCAGGAAGGCGCATCCCTCGCCGGGCACATGGACCCGGTCGGGACTGGCCGTCATCTTGAAGACGACGCGGCCGCCCATCGAAGGCGACTCGGACCCAGACGACGCGCAGACATGGAGCCCCGAGCGGCTGAAGAGCCTGACCAGGACCTCGCCCATGAGGCCCACGCCCTGCCGTGCGGGGCCGAGGATCCAGATGCCCAGGTTCAAGGCCGCGTCTTCCTCCTCGGGTGGCGCGCGGTGATGGTGGAGCGCATGCCGCCCCGGGCCGTGAACGCTCCCGTCACCTCCGCCCAGACGGGCCGGGCGGCCCGGACCACGTCGTCGAGGATGCGGTTGACCGCGTTCTCGTAGAAGACGCCTAGGTTCCTGTAGGCCAGGATGTAGTACTTGAAGGACTTAAGCTCCACGCAGGAGCGGTTCGGCTCGTAGCGCACGGTCACGGTCCCGAAGTCCGGGAGCCCCGTCTTCGGGCACACCGAGGTGAACTCCGGGACCTCGATGCGGATCTCGTAGCCCCGGTACTGGTTCGGCCAGGCCTCGATGGCCGGCAAGCAGACCTTCTTCATGTCGTCCTCCTCAACCTCAGCGAATTCAAAACGACCGAGATGGAGCTCAGCGTCATGGCCGCAGCGGCGTACTGCGGCCGGAGCATGATCCCGAAGAACGGGTAGAGGGCTCCGGCGGCGACCGGGATGAGCGCCACGTTGTAGGCGAAAGCCCAGAAGAGGTTCTCCCGGATGACCCTCCTGATGCGGCGGCCGAACTTGAGGGCCCGGGTCAGGTTGCCGAGGTCGGGCTTCATCAGGGTCATGTCCGCCGATTCCACCGCGATGTCGGTCCCGGACGCGAGCGCGACCCCGATGTCGGCCAGCGAGAGCGCCGGGGCGTCGTTGAAGCCTTCGCCCACCATCGCGACCCTCAAGCCCCCCGCCATGAGCCTGCGCACCACCTGCGCCTTCTCCTCGGGGAGGACCTCGGCGAAGACCTTGGCGATGCCCGCTTCCCGGGCGCAAGCCTCCGCGGTCTCCTTGCGGTCGCCGGTCACCAGCATCACCTCTACGCCCATCTCCTTCAAGCTCGCCACGGCGGACTTGGCCGTCGGCCGCAAGGCGTCGGCCAACACGAACGCTCCCAGCCATGCGCCGTCCGCGCAGACCCCCAGGACCGAGCCGCCGGCCGCCAACGTCCTTCCCGAGGGCGGCCGCGACGCTCGGCCTCCGGCCTCGACCGCGCCGCCGTGGTCGGCGAGCCGCGCCGCGTCCCCCGCCGGCGGGGGGCCGACCTCCCGGGTCAGCCACGGCACCGTCCCGACCAGGACCTGCCTGCCCGCCACGCTCGCCCTGACGCCGCGGCCCGGGACGGCCTCGAACCGCTCGACCGGCTCGGGCTCGGCGCCCGCGAGCCCTGCATGGGCCACGACGGCCGCGGCTAGGGGATGCTCCGAACGCTGCTCCGCGGACATCGCCAGCGCCAGCAGGCGGTCGGCCCCGCCCTGGAAGACGACCGTCTCCACGACCTTGGGCCGCCCTTCGGTCAGGGTCCCGGTCTTGTCGAACAGGACGGCGTCGAGCTTGCCGATGTCCTCGAGGACGTCTGCGTTCCTGATGAAGACGCCCATCTCCGCCGCCTTGCCCATCCCCGCCATGAGCGCCAGAGGCGTGGCCAGGCCCAGGGCGCACGGGCAGGCCACGGCCAGGACGTTCGCCATGGAGGTCAGGGCCAGCAGGATCCGCTCGGGCTCCGGCCCGTACATCGCCCACAACAAGGCGCTCGCGACCGCGATCAGGATCACGACCGGGACGAAGACCGAGGCCACCTTGTCGGCGAGCTTCTGGATCCTGGGCTTGGACGACTGGCTCTCGCGCACCGCGTCGACGATCCTCGCCAGAGCCGACTCAACGCCTGGCCGCTCGACCCTGACGTCCAGCGAACCCTGCTGGACCACGGTCCCGCCCCAGACGCGGCTGCCCACCGCCTTCTCCACGGGGAGGCTCTCCCCCGTCAGCAGGGATTCGTCCACGGCGCTCGACCCCTCCGCCACGACCCCGTCCATCCCGATCTGCTCGCCGGGGCGGACCCTGATGACCTCGCCGACCCGCACGGTCTCGATGAGGACGATCTCCTCGGAGGGGGCGGCCCGCAGCACCCGGACGCTCTTGGGCGAGAGGCGCATGAGCCTGGCCACGGCCTCGCTGGTCTTGCCCCTGGTGCGGGCCTCGAGCCAGCGGCCGAGCGTGACGAGGGTCACCAGGCCGGCCACCGCGTCCCATTGGGTCACCCGGGCCTCAGAAGGCAGGGATTCGGGGAATAGGACGACGAACGAGCTGAAGAGGAACGCCACCCAGGTGCTCAGGGACACGAGGGTGTTCATGTCCGCGGCCCGCCGGAGCAAGCTGCGCGCCAGGCCTTGATGGAAGTGCCATCCCCCCCACACCTGGAGGGGCAGGGCGAGCAGGAGTTCGGTGTACGGCGAGAGCCCAAGCCTTTGGCCCGCCATGAGCGGGGCGGATAGAGTCGCCCCGAGGACGAACCGCCAGAAGAACCTGCGCTCCTCGTCCCGCTGCGACGAGAACCCCAGCGCCTCGGCTTCGATGCGGCTCTCGCTCTTGCCCAGGACGTCGTAGCCCAGGGCCTCGATGGCCCTGGCTACGAGCCTGAGGTCCAAGCCCGGGCGGCAGGACAAAGAGACCGTGCGCGAGGGCATATCCACGCGGACCGACTCCACGCCGTCGATCTTCCCGACCGCGGCCTCCACGCGGGCCACGCAGGAGGCGCAATGCATGCCGCCCACGGTGAAGACGGCTACTGGCTCCGCTGCCACTCAGCCTCGAAGCCCGCGAGGTTCCGCCAGCCCCCGGGGAAGCCCATGCCGACCGCCTCGTCGAGGGTCCTGCCGTCCTTGACCGCCGCGAGGAACTGGGAGAACCCGATCCTGCCTCCCCGCTCGATCATGAACCGGACCATGCTGTAGGCCTGGGCGTACCAGGCGTTGACCTGGTACTCGGCCTCGGTGAGGGGCACGAAACGGATCATGTGGTCCATTGAGAGCGGAGACTGCCGGACCTTGTCGCGCAGCAGGGGGAACGGGTCCCTCGTGCCTTGGGGGCCCGCCACGGCCATGGCCTCCTGGTGCACGGCCAGGCCCTCGTTCACCCAACGCAGCGCCGGGTCGGCCCGGCCCATGTACTCGTGGAAGACCAGGTGGGTCATCTCGTGGGCGATGACGCCCGGCAGGTGCGGCCCGTGGAAAGTATAGATGGCGTTGCCGACCGTCACCCCGCCCGACCACGACGGCTGCTCCGTCTTCTTGCGGAACTCGTCGGCCGTGGCGTAGACCACGATCCGGTAGAGGCCCTTGGGCCGAAACGAGTAGAGGTTGGTGTCCAACATGACGCGCTTGTACGACTCCTCGGCGCTCTCGGCCGCCTTCCGGGAGGCCTCGGAACCGTAGGCGCGCACCGAGAAGTGCAGGCTGTCGAGCTCGGAGGCCCCGGGGTCCAAGGGCTCGAACGGCCCCGTTGTGATGGCGCCGGGCCGGCTCTCGTAGGACGGCATGGGCCCCTGGAAGGGGACGCAGGCGGCAAGCCATGCCGCGCAACCCGCCGTCAGGACGGCTTTCACGAGCGGTATTGTACAAAGAGTTCCGCCGGCGCCGGATGACATCTACTCCACCCGAACTTTGTCGGACAAGCCAAGATCATCGAGAATCTGGCGGATATCGGACTCAAACGCATTTGCCGCCTCGTTTTCCACCGTGACCGTGAACTCGATGCCGATCTGGAGTTCCCTGCCTGACCGCAATTTGGGCAGAATCCTGGTCCCGATTCGATTCCAGACCTCGGACGGGACCTTGCCCGCGAGATGGAACGTCCTCGTTTTTGCGTCCTGTTGTATGCTTGGAGACTGGCAGACCGGCTCCTGCTGCGGCGTCAATCCATGGTATGGTTCCCGCTCTAGGATCGGCTTGGCTTGCGGGGTCGGCGACGCCTCCGGTTTTGCGCCGGTCTTCAACCCCTGAGCGCATGACTTCGTGAGCAGGAAAACGTCCGGCTCGAAGCAGACCTCCTCAATCCCCAACGGTTCGCCGAGCCACACCCGTTCATACACCCCCTCCGCTTTTCGGCCGGAGGCAAATCCGAAGTCGCCCCGGATTACGAACTCGACTATCTTGCCCCGCAGGATTCCATCCGGATCAATCAATCGTGTCAGCGAGCCATTGAGGAAACTCTGCCGAAGGCTTGCAAGCGGCCACGCGCCCGACTCCTTCAGGGCAGGAGGCCAGTTCCGCTCGATGTATCCCGCTCCCACGGATTCGTCCAGAAGCGCCTGACTTTTCAGGGCGGTGATGACACGGCCGCATAGCGTCTCGCCGCTGGATGAATGTCCGGCCCCGAGGTCAATGACCTTGAGCCCGTCGGTTTCTCTGGCGTCCGCGATGACGGCGAACCGGTATCCGCCCCAGACCTCGTCCTTGGCGGCTTCCTCTGCCGCCAGGGCCTTGGACTGGATTTCGGCGCGGTCCGCGCGGTCAAAGTCGCCGCCGAGAGTGCCGTCGGAGATCTCCCGCGCCACCCGTTTCCAGGCCAGCCACATCTCGACGCTGTCGCGCAGGTCGCGGCCCGGCTTCTTCAAGCACCACACGAGCGACCCCGGATAGAGTCTCGGGGACTTGCCCCGCAAACGGGTCCACTGCGCGATCTCTTGGCGAAGCGCGGTCTTTCCGGTGCATTCGTGGGCCGGGTCCATGGCCACGGGCGCGAGTCTCGGGGTGTCCTGGACGGCGGAGCCGTCCTCCGGGAACGGGATGACGGGAACGCTCGCCCCGCGCCTGAATTCGTCCTCGACCAGTTTTCGCATGGCGGGCCTGATCTCGGAATCCTCATCCAAAGATGCCCGCCGGTCGCTCACCACCTTCTTCATGGTAGGCTGGTGGCTGATCTTGAATCCGTCCGAGCCGACCTTGCGGATGAAGTAGGACTTGTCCTCCAACGCGAATGCGGCGTTATCCACGGACGTCGTATCCACCTCCGGCTCGCCGAGCGCGAACCGCAGCTCGGGCAGGTGCGCCACTTTGTCCACCTGCCCGCCGGAGGATTCAAACAGAACCGCGGTGGCCACGCGCCGGTGGATGTTCTTCAAGTTTCCCTGCGTATCGGCGTCAAGCGCCCGGGCGTGGGACTGCGTTCCCGAGATGTCCGCGTCAATCGCCGCCACCAGCCGGGTCTCCCCAAGCTGCCCAAGGATGATGCTTTGAAACTCATGCGCCTCCAGCGGCGCGGACCCGAGCGTGATTAGAGGCTCGCGCCGGGCCAGTTGGTATCCTTCCTTGTAGGCCCAGGCAATCCACTGCGCCAGCATGGCGAGCGTCCCGCGTGTTTGCTGATACTGCGGCAACGCCTGCCATTTCCTCTGGAACACGGAAAGCGTGGCCGGATGGAATGGATAGCAGGTCTCAAATCGCTCGCGCAGGTATTCCCGCGCCTTGACTTCCGTGGCCGCGGTGTCTACGGCCGTCCATTCAGGCGGGAGCTGCGCCCGGCGCTCAAAACACCAATCCGCGTAGGTCTTGGCGATGTTCTTGCGAATCCTATCACTCCCGATGTCATCGAACAAGCGCCGGCGGACCACTTCGCTGATCTCGGTCTCATCGTTGGCGATGAGGTCCTTGGCCACGCGGCGGACGATCTTCGTGATCCTGTCCTGCCATTGCATGTCCCAATCGGTCATTTCAACCTGGCTTCTCGGCAAACTGATGACCGCAGCACCCCGGACGGTGCCGGTCGTCGCCACGGTCAGGTTCTGTAGGAAGGCGTGGAATTGGTCGGCCATGCCCCGGTGGCGGTTCAGGTAGTTCAGGACTTCGTCAAAAAGGATGAGCACCGGGCCGCCGGCCGCCTGGAAAACGCGGGCGATAGCCTCGGTCCCCGGCGGCGTCGTCTTGGCCGAAGCCCCAAGCTCCTTGACTCCCTTGTCCCCGGCCAGTTGCCGGGCGACGTCGATCCAGGGCGTCTCCCGGCCTTCCTTGGGGTCCCATGCGTTGCCGACGAAAGCGGCTACCCTGGCCTCAGGCACGGCCTTGAGGCCGGCCTCCTTGATGAGGTCGCCGACCCCGGGATACTCGACCGCCTTCTTCCCGTTTGAAACGATGTGATATAGAGCCGTCAGCGTGTGGGTCTTGCCGCCTCCGAACTGTGTAATGAGCGTCATGACCGGCGCGGTGTTCGCGGTCTCGCCTGAGAGCCTCCTCAGCACCATGCCGGCGTGCTCCCTCAGCGCCCGGGTGAAGCAGGTGCGGGCGAAGAAATGCCTGGGTTCCCTGTAATCCTCGGGGGCGGTCTTGGCGATGACCTGCTCCAGATGAATGGCGAACTCGTCGGGGTTGAACGAGCGGCCGTCGCGGACTTCCTTGCGCAGCGTAGCGATCTTGTGCCAGGGTTCCATAAATCACCTTCCTGCCGTCGTCCATGATGCCGGCGGCCAAGCCGCCGGCGGCTGTCCCATCTGCCGCAGCAGATCGCCGACCGCCTTGACCAAGTGCCGGAATGACCGGCTTCGATGGTACGCCTGGGCCATGTCGAATACCGCGCTCAGGGCCGCCTGATCCTGGGTTTCACGATATGGCCTTTCCATCAGCTTCTCCAGGGCTTCCTTTGCCCCGCGCGGCCGTTCCGGGTCCGTATCCCACTTGGCTTCCCTTGCAATTCCTCTCCGGCCTCTAAGCGAATCAAGAGCGGCAAGAAACCAAGCCTCGTATTCCCGGTGAGCCAGGGCGATCGCGAAAGGCACGCCACCGGCCCGGACCGCCGCCCATCGGCCCAACAGCGGGCCGAGCTCCGCCGGGCAACCGTCCTCATCCTCAAAAAGAACGAGAATTCCGCCGCAATTCTCATACATGAGGGCCAGTTCCACGGAAGTTTGAAGGCCGTGCTCGCTCAGGAGGGCGCTATCGCGAGCGCCTGCTTCGCAGGCCAAGCGGCGAAGCAGAACCGGCACCGCATCAGCCTCGCCATGGCCTTCGACAATCGGCTGGATGTTCACGCTACTTCCTCGAAAAGGTCGCCATTGCGCAGCGCCTCATCCTCTTTGAAAAGGGGCTCCGGAAGAAGCGCGTTGGAGCGCAGCAACTCACCGGCGCCCATCAAGTGCTTCCGCAAAGCCTGGCGAGAGCTTGACGCCAGGGGCCGAACGACCGATGCTCCTTCGGACCAATTCGCAACGCGAAGGCAATCGTCGTTGACCCAGTCGGCGTCCAGGAGCTCCGGGCTGTGCGTGGTCACCACCACTTGGACACGGGATGATGCATCACGCAGGAGGTCCAGTATGGCGCCGAGCGCGCCCGGATGGATGGTGGCTTCCGGCTCTTCAACCACCAGGATCGAAGGCGCGGGGCGCTGGAAGACCGCCATCAACAGGCCGACGGCTCGCAGCGTGCCGTCAGACATGCTGAAGGCCTCCAACTTCAGCTTGCCCTTGTTCCCCCAAGTCTGGGCGAATTCCATCGTCAGCTTGTTGCCGTGCTTCTTGGGCTGCACCGAACGGGTATTGGGAACGATTGTGGCCAGAAACTCGCAGACGTCGTCGATCCTGCCCCCCTTCTTGCGCACGATCTCCTGAAGCACGCTGGCCGCATTGCTGCCGTCGCTCTTCAAGGAGGCGCCTTGGTCCGGATCCTGCATGTCGCGCAAACGCGCCGGCTCGATGGCATATCGCCTCATCCCGCTGAAAAGCCTCAATGCCGGAGCGAAGCGGTCGTCTCCGCCGACAATGGGAAGGCAAAGGGCGGTCGGATCAAGCGCGGGCTTGAGCCCTTGGACGTTGGTTTCAAAGACTCTCTTTCGATCGTACCAGAAGCGATTCCCGTCGGCATGGCGCGTCAAACACTGCTCCCGCACGACCTCGAAACCATACCCCGGCAGGGCCCTGACTTCAAAGGCGAATCGCCCTCCGGCCATGTTGCCGTTGATCGGCCCGAATTCGAATCCCAAACCAAGATTGGGCGGATAACTCCGGCCGGAAGTCATGTTGCGCACTGCCGCAATCCCTCCCCGCTTGTCGAACGCGGCCTGCAATTGCAGGGACATGCAATCAGACATGAAGGCGAAAATATCGGCGAAGTTGCTCTTCCCCGCGCCATTGCGTCCCACGATGAAAAGCGGGTTCTCAAACTCCACCATGTCCGCGGGAAAGCTGCGGAATCGCTTTATCACCAGCCGTTTAACCGAAACTGACATGATGCGCCTCCTCGTATATTATGCCACACGGCGCGAGTCATTCGTTCCCGCCACCACTGGCTGAGTAAACGGCTCGCAGATTGGTTCGCAGATCGTCCGCGAAGCTCTTCAACGACCGGTCGTTCTTGCCTGCCCGGTACAGGTCCATGCGCTCGACCAGTTCCTGGGCAAACTCGATTCCTCCCAGGGTGGCGGGATGACCGGCCTTCCGAATCGCCTTTGCGAGCGCGTTCTTGTAGTAGTCCCGCGAACATTTCTTCTTGGCAACCGTCGGCCAAAGACCGACGACCTCCTTGAACGACTCCGGATCGGCCAGATACCAGCGCTCCACGTGGGGATCAGGACAGGCCACGACCAGCCGGCTGGAGAAGGGGGCATGGGTGGCGCCTTTGATGGCCTTCTTCGCCTTCGCGAACGTCGAGCAGTTGCCGTCGATTCCGGCGATCAGCAGGTCCGGGGCGGTCGCGCCGGCTGCGCCCTTCCGCACGAGATCCTGGTAGCGCCCCAACTCGGCGACGGCCCGGCCGTGTCCTCCACGCCCGGATCTCACCCGTGGCGTGACCGCCACATCCTCCTCCCGTGCGATCCGCCGCAGCATCGGGACCAGAAAGGCCTCGTGCGCGCGGTCCTCGACGAAGATGTCCACCGCGACAGGGCTACTCATCGAGCATCCCTCTCAGGAGCAGGGTCTCGAAGAGGCCGTCCTCCGTTCCAGTCGTGAGCGCGTCGGCGATCTCCCGATCTTTGAACAATGGGCCCGTGACATCGAAGGGCCCAACGACCGTCGCCTGCCCGTCCCGTCGGACGTTGAACAGCCCGATGTCCCCAGGCCGCGAGCGAGCGCCTTTCAGTACGGCATCGCAGAACAGCGGCGAGTGCGTGGTGACGACGACCTGGCGCCCCTGTTCCAAGGCCAGGGAGAGCAGGAGCTGGACGATCAGATCGAGCCGGCGGGGATGGACGCCGTTCTCGGGTTCCTCAAAGGCGAATAACGACCCGCCCCACGGGTTCACCGCGATTGCGCAGAGCGCGAGAACCCTCAGCGTGCCTTCCGAGATGATGCGCGAGGAGTAGTCGACGCCGCCCTGCCGGAAGAGAATATCGAGCGTGCCGCGGCGTTTGTCGAGATCGACCGTGAGATCCTCGACGCTTGGCACGATCGAGCGGAGGGTCCGCGAGACCGCTTGGAAGTGCTTCGGATAATCGGCTCGCAGCCGATACAGAAACGGGGCGATCTCGCCGCCGAGCACTCCGATGTCGCGCACGTCGGACGGGGGCTGCGCCGCACGCATGGCGACGCGGGGGTCGAGGTAGTAGGTTCGCCACCCCGACAGCTCGAGCCGCGTTCGTTCGATGGACCGGTAGAGAGGAGCGCCCAGCCTGGGATCCGACAGGACCGCATAGTTCTGTCGGAGAGGTTCATTGCGCGGCTTGCCTCCCTCGACCTTGCGCCGCACACGAAGCTTCCCCTCGATCTGTTCGATGGCGGGCGTATCCTTCGGCCTGCCGTCTTTCCCCAAGGCTGACAGGTACTCGTCGGCTACGGCGAGAGCGCCGGAACCCGGAACGATCTCCACCTCGACGCGATATCGGTAGACGTCCTTCTCCCGCGTCAGGTCCGCCTCGATTGAGAAGCGCCCGGACGGAGCCGCGAGCAGCTCGGCCAGTCCGCCGGAGGGGAACAGGAAGGCTTCAATCGGGTATCCCCGGATCGGCTCGCTGAGGGCGTCGGCGAGCGTGCGTTGCGTGCCGATCCGCGAGAGCGCCTGGACGGCATCCAGCAGGTTGCTCTTTCCGGCGGCGTTGGGACCGAAGAGCACCGCCATTCGAGGGAACTTGACCTTCACATCCTTCAAGGACTTGAAGCCGCGGACCGCGAGACTTCTCAGCATGGGTTCCTCCTCATCTCGGGACAGCCAGGAGCATCGCGTCGATCAATCGCTTCTCTTCGCTGCCTGATGGATAAAGCGCGGACAGGGCGTTCGCCAGGCGCACGAAGTCCGGACTGCGCTCAACCTCGGCCTTGATGAGCGCCCGCAAGGCGTTCGCCTGGCCCCCGGCCTGGAGCAGCATCGCCGCGTGCACCCGGTCGAGCGTGGTCGCGGCATGCTCCGTCTTCATCTCGATGTCCCGAGCGTCCACGGCGATCCGCCCGCGACGGCCGCGAATCTTGGGCGCGCGTTCTTCCTCCAATTCAGGGAAGAGCAACTGCTGGAGATCTTTCTCAGGATCGCTTTCCAGCCAGTCTGCCGCGGCATCCGACCCGCCCTCGCCGAAGATCTGCTTTGCGCGTTCGGACACCGCCAGCAACCTGACCACGCCTTTGCGGGTCTCAATGATCCGGCCTTCCCACCTTGGGAGTTCAATCCCCAGCGGCTGTGCGAACCGGCGCGCCACGTCGAAGACGAGGCTGAACCCCTTGGGCTTGGCCTTAGGCGCCGGCTCATCCTCATCATCGCCGCCGGCTTCCTCATCGTCTCTAGAACCATTGGAAGAAGCCGCCGAACCGTTCGTGCTCTGGAGCGTCCAGAGAAAAAGGGCGGTAAGCCGCGCGTCTTCCTCGACCGCTCCGGCGGCTCCGTTTCGAGCCTTGGCCTCTGCCGTCCCAAGGACCTGCTCCAAGGCCGAGCGCCCCACGACCTCCCATACCTTCGCAAGGTATTCGGCCAGTTTGACCTCCCGGCCTTCCGCGGTCTCGACCTTCCGGTACCTGCTGAAAATCTCCAAAGCCGGGCCGATGCAGGCGAAAACAAGGTCCGCGCCGCGGATTCCCTCGCCCTGTAGCCTCTCCATCCAGTCCCCCACGCGCTTGGGCAGTTCGCGCAGCACTTCTCCCCAGTCGCCGACTGGGGCGTCCTGTGGACGGGGGCGGCAAACCAGGTGAACGCTGGTAGCGAGGGCCGCGGACTCCTGGGAACGCAGACGGCCGGGGCGCTCCGTCGCGATAGGCCACGAGCCGGTAATCGTCCATCCTCCGCGGATCATGCCGGAGAGCAGCGCTTCCCAGCCTTCCGTTGTCTTGTGGGCGAACACCACGGCGCCGACGCCGTCCTCTCGCAGTACCCGCCGGCCTTCGGCGAAGGCACGGGCCATCGTCTCCTCGAACCACGCGCGATCCTTTGGACGCCCATTTACTTTCTTGGTCTCGTCCTGCACCGCCTCCCGCATCTTGGGCGATAGCGGATTCGCTGGATCGAAGGAATCTCGTAGCCAAGGTTGGCCAACAAGAGAGCGCTTCAGCCAGACGAGAAAGAAATCGGACAAGTCAGAGTATGGAATAGCGTCATAGTACGGTGGGTCGGTGAACCAGATGGGGACTGTCTGATCAGGAAGCGGATGCTCGACCGCGTCGGCAAGTTGGACTTGCCCCGCAACGGATCCCTGGCATCCCCCGATCACTTCGCAAACCCATTCGATTGCTGCCGTGAAGTTGGACGCGAAGTCGCCTGTCGCAACGATCTCCGCGAAGTCCCACATCATCGGAAGGGCCTGCCGCCCGAATGTTCCTGCCACGGCCTCGACAGTCGTACGCCAACGCACCAGGGAAGAGGACTGCTCAGTACAACGACTGACCGCGAGGGACAGCGCAGGCGAGACGTTCGTTGCCGCCGAGTCATGCACGTGGGAGCGTTGCAGCGTCATCAGCGCCACCTTCTGCCGCGCCGTGAAGAGGTCGCCCCACTGAAGCATGCCATATCGCTGAACGCGAAATCCGAGAGTCCCGACAGGTGGCAGTGGTTCATCCGGCACGGGGCAAAGCCCCTTTTTGCCCCCCCGTTCCCATCCATCGAGAATCGTCTTTAGGCGCGTCTGCGCCTTCCACACTGCTTGGTAGTCGCTTTCAACTGGCAGACGGTAATTGCGTCCTTGCATGCCGGACTTGAGCGTAACCACAGCCAGCATCCGCGCGCCGCCGGTGCGGCTACCCTTGGCATCGAAAATTGTGTCCCCGCCACCGCGTTGGTCCGCTAGTTGCGCCCGGACGCGCTCCGGCGACAGCACGTTGCCGCAGGCAAGGCACGTCGCCTTGGCTCGGGCAACAGTTCCGCCCGGGACTTCCTTCTCGTTCTTCGGTTCAAAGACCTCGAATTCTATCCGTGGCGGCTGCCCCTTAGGCCGAACTGCTCTGTGCCTTAGCGCACGCCGACGGTTCGCCTTGGCGCACAGCCAGAATGACCGTGCAAGAGGTATCTCCGCGCCGCAGTTCGGCGATTCGCAGCGCACGGTCCGCGCCCAGAGGTAGGCGATGGGAGTGGCCCCGTCCGGGTCCTTGGGGTAGAACTCGGCCAGTTCTTCCTCCGCGGCCTCTTTGATCTTCGCCCCCACGCGGCGGAGTTCTTCGGCAAGTTCCCGCCCGTGTCGGGGGATGTCCTCCAGCATGGTCTTGAGAATGAGGCAAGCTACCGGGTTAAGGTCGCTGGCAAAGGCATCGCAGCCTAGGCGCAGCGCCTCAAGCGGGATGGAGCCGCCACCGGCAAACGGGTCAACGACTAGAGGGGGCTCCTTCCCATGCGCGGCTTTGACCAGGCCTCGTCCGACCTCCAGGTAGGCGGGTGCAGAGGAATGGTCCCAGTTCGCAAAATCCGCGATGAACTTGAGAAGGGTCCGGCGAAGGCCTTCATCCGTCTCGAGCAAGGCGTCCCAGCCGTGCGGCCTGCCCGACATGCCCAGCAGGATCTTGCGCGCTTTGTCTTTGAAATCCTTGGGGCAATTCTTATCGTCCGGATCTGGCAGGAGCAATGCAAGAAGCATCGCCCGGCACGCGGCCAGCGGCCTTCGCGCCCACCAAAGGTGAAGCGTACTGGGGTGCCCGTGGCGAATTGATTTTTCCCGCGCCGAATGGGCCGAGACCGCTGCAATGGGGAAATCCACCTCCGCCAGGCGTTTGCAGTCTTTTGGGATCATCTTTCTCGCGCCCCTAACGCCGGGCAACTCCGCCCTTCCGCTTGAGGCCCAGGCCGAAGAGAAACAGGTCAGGAATGTCCAACCGTCCATCGTGGCGTTCTCGAAATATGCCGACCTCGATGAGGTAGCCAACGAAATCCCGAGCGGAATCAGCGGGCAGGGATGCCTGTGCGTCTTGCCCCTTCAGCGCATCCCACGACCGCTCCAGAACGCGCTCCACCTGCCTGCGGTCCCAGGGCACTTCCCTGGTGGCTGAGTCCTTACTCAGAGACGCGCCAAGATGCTCAAGCCACTTCCATTCATCAGATGAATCCTTAACGTGCTCCTCTGAAACGGTTTCCAATGCTCGACGAAGTCGGCCTGGTTCAATAAGAATCGGCCACTTTGGATGAGTTCCCGTCTTGCGTTGTACCTCAGAGGCCGATTCAATCAGACGCACCAGCGGGCGAGGAATCGCCTGTCCGCGGCCATCGCGGATATGGTCAAGCAGCCATCGGTAGGTCAGGCCCTTCTTGACGTTCGCGCCCATGGAGGGGCCGATCATTCGATCAATCAAGGGCCTGGCCTGCTCAGGGCTGTCAATCTTTGGAATTTCCCCCAGTTCTGAATCGCTATCGAATTCGATTTCCGCCTCGCGGCAATAGGACAACAACTCCGTTGAGGTGTTGGCCATCCGCTTTGTCAACATCGCATAGAGATTGCGGTCGCTCCAGGATATCTCGACGCGGTTGGCGGCCAATTTCGAAAAGTCCGCGCCCGCGGAAGTCCCGATGCGTTGGTAAAGGTCGGTCCGCAGGAAGATCTTCGCACGAAGGCGGCGCCAGCGGCGCGTATAGTTGGCCCAGAAGGCGGCCAAACCCTGCACGGCCGACTGCACGGCTTTCCAATCGCTGAGACCCAAGGTATCCAGTTCATCGTAGACGATGAAGACTCGGCGGTCATCATCAACGAGTTCCTGGTCCAAGGCGTCCAAGGCGGCAATCGGCGCGTTCCCTGCCTTCCTGAACGCCTTTAGGACGGCATCGGCATCACTTGCCACTGCCTGAAAGAGAGCATCCAATCTCGCAGTATCTGGGAGCTTGTCGCGGAGTAACCGAACCATGTACGCGAACCAAAGCTCAAGAAATGCCTCGCCGGTGACTTTGCCGGCAAACTTCTTCAAGCCCAGGGCATCGGGGAATTGGGCTTCGGCAGGATAAGCAATGACCAGGTCCGTGCGGTCGGGTGGCGGAAGCCTTAAGCTCAAGAAGCGTTTCGATAGCACCGGCAGGAGATTCTTCTCGCAAACCGCTCGAAAGAGCGCCGTCTTGCCGGCGCCGCGCGGACCAATGACCAGTACCACATCAGGATCAAAAGCCCGAAGATGCTCCTCTACTGGAAAGAATCTCTTGGGGAGGTTTTGCGCATCCTCTCCTTCGGCGCGACCCCTGCTCCCCATGAGGGTGAGGGAACTAAGCAAATCTGTCTGCTGCTGTGTTGCGGATGTCATTCCTTTGTCCTCCCTGGAAACCGCGCGGCGATGCGTTCCGCCAGCATCATGTATTCAGGCGATTGAGCCAGATGGTCAGCAACATCCTCCAGTTTGTCGAAGTGGGCCAGTTTCTGATCATAGGATATTGCAATTGGAGCATGAGGGGCGTCGCTTGCCTCCATGTCCCGGACGTACCAGAAACGGTCCTCCTCTGTGTCCGCTGGATCTGGAGCGTAATAGCATTCGGAGAAAGCATCCCGGGCGAGATCCGAGAAAACCGCCTTCGATGTCGTCGCGGCTTTCGAATCCTCTGGCACCATGGCTTGCACCAGCAGGCAGTCTAATTGCGCCTTGTTCTCCAGCACCCGATCCGCGCCGATACGCCCGAGCACGAGTTTCAGTCCCTGCCAAGTCTGCTGGGAGGTCGTCCCGAAGAGAACATGGAGGTGGGCCATGCCTCCGAGCAATGCGCCGGAGGGTTCTGAGAGTCCCGTCCGCGCGTCAAGGAGCAACCAGTGGGGGTTGAGTTCGGTCCGTATCTGCTCAAATAGCTGGGTCAGTACGTGTTTATCCTGGGGCGGCGGAGGCTCGAAATCTGCGCGAGCGAGCTTGCTCAGGTAAAGGTCATCGAGCGTTCCCGCGGGCACCACAAGGATCTCGCCTGAACCGGTGATTTCCCTGCGGCGGCAAGCGTGGTAGTAATCGCGCAGATCAACCGATTCCAAGGGACGCTCCAGGAGATAATCCAGCCCTCCCCATCTCGCGATGGTTCCCTTTTCATCAGCCGCGATCAGCGATCCGACTCCTGGAGCATCCAAATCCAAATCCACAACTGCAACGCGTTCTCCCAATCGGGCGCGCTGGATAGCAAAGGCCGCGAGAGTCGTGCTACGCCCTACCCCTCCCTTGAAGGAGTAGAAAACCAAGATAGGCGGAGCCTGCTCCCCTTCTTCTCTCTGGGGGATCCATGGGGGTTCGGAGAGGCTTTCAAACCAGGCGCCGCGATTGCGCCGGCGGTCTGTTGTGCGTACCTTATCGCTGCCGGAAACGCCCCTGCCCTCAGACCATGCTTTGTCATAAACGATGCGGTCAGCGGCCTCGGCTTTCGTCGCGTCCCATGCTTCGCCGGTCCAAAAAGCCGATCCGACGGCTTTAAGCGCGGCATCCAGCTTCTGGCGGAGCTCTTGACGGGTTGCGTCTTGGGAATCGGATCGCGCCCAAAAGACAAGCCGCATCTTTCCGAAAAGATCATCTATGAGGGCTACCCTTTCGATGGTGGAGTTCTGGGAGACGAATGTCTTCAGGGCCGCTTCCGGGTAGTCGTCGCCATTCGCCTGCCGTATCCTAGATGCCATAGCGATAGCGGGAAAAGGAAGCGCCCGGCATCCGAATCCTCGATTCGGTCATGGCCGTTCTCCTCCATACGGCGGGGTATCCTCGCGGACCTGCATCGGTTTGGTCATGGCGTTGACTTCCATCCAGTAGTGCTGGACCTTCTTGACCTCGTGCCAGGGGAAGTGGGCCGGGTCCTTGACGGGCTCCTGGAGGACGGGCTTGGCGGCGCAGCCCCGAAAGCGCCCACTATCGCCTTCTCCCCGGCAGGGGTAAGCCGGTATTTCTGCAAGCGGCTGTTGGGCTTGTCGGGCAGCGTGTATTCAATCCATCCGGCCGCCAATGCGGGGTGTGGATAGTTGGCCCGAAAGGTCGGGCGATGCCTGATTCGTAACGCAGAACGCAGTTCCCCCGCGGACATCTCCCATCGAGCCAGGCAGGCCAGCAACCGCCCCACTGGGTCGGTTGACTGGGTCGCCGACTGGGTCGCCGACTGGGTCGCTGACTGAGTCCCCGATCGGGCATCAGCTATCTCCGCCGCGTCCTCCGCGACCAATCGGGTTTTGAACATTACAATAAGGAAGCCCTGCCGATCCTCGAAAGTGGGAGCCGGTGTCCCATGGTTCTTGCACATGGCAATGACGCGATTGGTACCGCAGCCCCAGACCTCCACCGCGCCGGTGCGGTGGAAGGCTCCGGCGATTCCCTCGGGAAAACGCGCGCCCAGCGGCATGGTCCGTTCGAGGAACGCCATGCCCTCGCGCACCATGGCGAAGGCGTTCATGTGCTCCTGCCGGTTGTCCACGATCTCCCCGGGGATGGCATATTCGATCATCGGACCACTTCCCATCGTCCGCCTTTGTCGGGACCGATGCGCTGGATGCGGCCGTCTTTCTTCAATTTGCTGATCTGTTTTTCCACAGCGCGTGAAGTCAATCCCAAAGTGCCGGCAATCTCCCGGGCGCAGGCCAATGGGTTCCGCATCATCAGGGCCAGTACCTTCTCCGAACTTTTCTCCGAACTGTTCTCCGAACTTTTCTCCCTACTTTTCACCTGTCGGTCTAGCGGCTCTACCCCCGACTGGACCCCTGAAGTTGCCGCCGTGGCTTCGGCCACCAACCGCGCTTTGAACGTCACGATCAGGAAACCCTGCCGTTCCTCAAACAGGGGCGGCGGCGCGCCATGTTTCTTGCACATCGCGATCACCCGGTTGGTGCCGCGGCCCCAGACCTCCACAGCGCCGGTGCGGTGGAAGGCTCCGGCGATCAATGGATTGACCGGCTTCGAATCATGCCGCCCTGAAAGCTGTTCCACCGTGATGCCGGTCGGAAGGCGGCCGAAACTCCGAATCTCGATCCGGTCGTCGAAGATCACGATGGCGACGTAGCCGGAGTAGTGGGAGTAGTCGCGGTGCATGACGGCGTTGAGAAGGATTTCCCGGAGAGCGTCCAGCGGAACCGGGAAGCGATCCTCGCGGAATATCTTGCCCTCGGGAAAACGCGCGCCCAGCGGCATGGTCCGTTCGAGGAACGCCATGCCCTCGCGCACCATGGCGAAGGCGTTCATGTGCTCCTGCCGGTTGTCCACGATCTCGCCGGTGATTTCCGTTCCCCGGAATCGCCCCATCTTGAGAAGACATTGGGGCCAGTCCGGCAGGAATCTCTTTCCGTAAAGCGCCTGGGCGGCCTGCGTGAGCACGCCCGCCGCCCGCAATCCCAGCCGGTCGAGAATTTCGCCGATGTCGCGGCTGGTATCCGGCGAAATCCGGTTTTGCTGGATGGCCAGCTCGCGCGTCCGCAGGATTCCCTTGCGGTCCAGGTCCTTCAGCGCCAGTCCGTCGGCGGAAAGGTTTTCCCAGCGGCGCTTGGCGTGGCCTCGCTCCACCAGAAGACGCTCGTATTTGGCCTGCGGCATCCGGCGCGTCGTACTGCTTACGCGCTCATAGGCGCGGCCTTCATGGGCGAAAGGCCGCATGTCCCGCCCGCCTTCCACCGCAACGACGATGACATCACGGCCCGACTTGACCTTGACACGGTGGATGGAGACATGGGCGGGAGGCTCGAAGCGGTCGGCGGCCTGCGCGACGTCGCGGAGCGTCTGGTCCGAGACCTCCTGCCCCTCGATTGTCCCGTCGGGCCGGACGCCGAAGAGCAACGTGCCGCCGGAGCCGTTCAGGAAGGCGCAGAGCGTCCGCATGCCTTCCTTCAATTCGCCGGTCGAGCGCTTGAATTCCAACGCCGGGCCTTCCCCCTCCTTGACAAGTAGGGCGATTTGCTTCGCGTTGGCGGGAATCCCGACAGCCGTCATGGCCGTTCCCCTCCATACGGCGGGGTATCCTCCCGCACCTGCATCGGCTTGGTCATGGCGTCGACCTGCATCCAGTAGTGCTGGACCTTCTTGACCTCGTGCCAGGGGAAGCGGGCCGGGTCCTTGATGGGCTCCTGGAGGATGGGCTTGGCGGCGCAGTTCGTGACCACGTAGAGCCAATAGCAGTCCCGGCGGTCCTCGGCCACGCGGCGCTCGTTGGGCGTAAGGAGGATGGTGCCCGAGGCGTCGCCCAAACCCTTGACCTCGATGAGCCGCAGCTCCCCGGAGCCTAGGTCAAGGCTCGTCACGTCGTAGCCGAGGTTCTTCTCGTGGACATCGCAAACCTGGCGGCCCTGGGCCTTCTCATGTTCAATCACCACCCGCATGGCAGCGGCCTCGGTTTCCGGGTTGGGCTGGAGCCTGCGCACTTCCGGAGTCTCGCGTTCGGGGTGCGGCAGGACGATGACGCTCGTGATGCGCTCGACGGCTTGGAGGGACAGGGAGCGCTGCCGCTCCAGTTCCTGCCTGCGCCGGTCGCGGCGGGCGGAAAGATCAGCGTGCCGGGCTTCAGCCTGGGACAGCCTTCCCTCCGCGCCGGGAAGTTTCTTCTCGACATCCGAGGCGGCCTTGCCGATCTCCTCGTCAGCCCTCTGAAGAAGCTCGGTCAGGGACAGCTCCACGTGAGACGCGATGCGATCGACCTCGGAGAGCCGCTCCTTTCGGGTATCCTCAAGAAACGGCTGGAAGGCCGCCCTCTGGAGCCATGATGTCTCCTCCGGCGCGACCGCGACGCCCGGCATGTTCGAGGGAGCATTCGCGGGCGTGAAATTGCCGAGCAATCCCGGCTCTCGAAGAGAGGGCTCCTTGCCTTGCGCCACTTCGACGGCGAACAGCCGCTCGTGGATGACCTGCCCCAGCCCGTCGACAACGCGGGCGCGGTAGAAATCAAGGCGCGCAGGGCGGTCATGCTGGATGGAGTAAAAGCAGGCCCCCTTGCCGAACGCCTCCACGGCCTGCGCCTGGGCCGCGAGCCCGCGAAGGTCCGCGATTTCCTCGCGGACCTGCTGAGCGTTGCCCGCGAGGGTCATGGCTTCCAGCATCTTTTCCAGACGCTCGCGGTCCGCCTCCTCCATTTCATCGAGTTCGTCGGGAGCCGGGAGGTCCGGGGGGGCCTGCCGTGCAAGCTCCTGGGCGCGCTTCAAGCCCTCCTCCAGGCGTCGGGCGCGGTTTTGGAGACTGTGCCGCATGGCATAGGTGCTGGAGGCCAGCCTGCGCTGGTACAGGGACATCAGGAACCCGACCGCCCATGCGCGCGGATCGTCGCCAAGGGCTGCGGCCTTGGCGCTTTGGCGCTTGACGAAGCGCGTGACTTCCTGGTAGAGCTTGAACTCCAGACCGTCCATCTGGAAGTCCACGGTATGGGTGATGCGCTTGGTGAAGATCTTTTCGGCCGCCCACGTGCCGTCGGGCCTGCGCTCCGGGAAATAGACCATGGCCTCCTTGGTGCGGCGCAGGTAGAACGGCGCACGACGGCGGTCCATGGCTTGCCTGATGGACTTCACGTCCGCGTACGCATCCGCGTCGAGCAGCTGAAGGAAGAGGCTGAAGTTATCGGGATCGCCCTTGTGCGGCGTCGCGGTCAGCAGAAGCAGGTGGTCGGACGTGTCGCGGAGAAGCTCGCCGAGCTTGTAACGGAGGCTCTTGTGGGTCTCATCCGCCGCCGACATGCGGTGGGCCTCGTCCACGATGACGAGGTCCCATTGGACCTGCCGCAGGCCCGGCAGGACGTCGTGGCGCTTGGCGAGGTCGAGCGACGTGATGACGCGTTTTTGCTCCAGCCACTGGTTCACGCCGAACTGCTCCCTGATCTCAGCCCCCTTCAGCACCAGGAACTGCTCGGCGAACTTCTCCTTGAGCTCGCGCTGCCACTGGAAAGCGAGGTTCGCGGGGCAGACAACGAGGATGTGCTCGGCCAGCCCACGAAGCTCCAACTCCCGGATAAGAAGCCCCGCCATGATGGTCTTCCCGGCTCCCGCGTCGTCAGCCAGCAGGAAGCGCACCCGCGCGAGCTTGAGCAAGCAGTCGTAGATGGCCTCTAGTTGGTGGGGCAGAGGGTCCACGCGGGAAATGGAGAGCCCGAAAAACGGGTCGAACTCGTAAGCGATCCCAAGAGCGTGAGCTTGGATGCCCAGCCTGAGTAGTTGCCCGTCGCCGCCGTAGGTGAAGCCTGCATCGAGGATCTTCAGCTTCTCGATGTCGTGTACGGTCAGCGTGACCTTGCGGAACCGCTCCGTCTGAAGGCCGACCATGCCGGCGATCCAGGTGCCGGGACCGCCGGGGCGCACGGTCTCCACGCGCATCGGCTCGCTGAAAAGCGGGCCCGTGACTACTTGGCCCTCCTGGATGGGTGGAGCGCTATTCATTCAAACATTTCTCGCAGGTTTCTTGTGCTTTTGCCCCTGCGCCTTGGCAACTTCCTCTCGGACGAAGAACCAAGCCGACCGGCCGCCGAGCCGGCGCCAGGGCCTGATCTTGCCTTTTTCAATCCAAGCGTAAAGGGTCTGGCGGGTGACCCCGAGCAAACTGCATGTCTCTTGGGTTGTCAGTATATCATCCGGTTTCATGGCGACGCCATTCTACAACAGATTTAACCGATTAGTAAAATTGGCCTTCCGCCCCGCCGTGAGCCTCTCCGCTTATTTAAGGAGTATAATGGGCATCATCCAATGAAAACTTTGATATCGGGGGCGGTCGGAGCGCTGGCGTGGAGACCCTGACGGTCCGCATCGAGAGGATGGCCCCCGAGGGCTCCGGCATCGGCCGCGTCCAAGGGCGGGTCGTGTTCGTGCCCTTCGCGGCGGCCGGGGACCTCCTCGAGGTCGAGGTCACGGCCGCCAAGCCGACATACCTTCGGGCCCGCATCCTGAGAGTGCTCGAGCCCGGGCCGGGCAGGGTCATGCCCCGCTGTCCCCTCCATTTCGACCCGTCCCGTTCGGGCCCGGCCTGCGGGGGCTGCGACTGGCAGCACCTGGACGGCGAGCGCCAACTCCAGGCGAAACGGGACATCGTGGCGGACGCCCTCAAGCGCATCGCCAAGACGGGCCTGGCCCCGGTCGAGCCCGTCTTGCCTTCGCCTCGCGCCTGGACCTACCGCAACAAGGTCCAGGTGCCCTTCGGCCGCGCCCCCGACCCCGGAGCCCCTGCGCTGGCGGGGTTCTACTCAGCCGGCTCCCACCGCATCGTGCCGCTCGAGGAGTGTCCGGTGCAGACCGACCTTTCGGTGCGCATCCTGCGCCGCGTGCGGGACTTGGCCGCGGGGTTGGGCTGGCGCCCTTACGAGGAAGACACGGGGCGCGGGTGGCTGAGGCATCTCTTCATCAGGACGAACTCCGAGGGCCAGGCTCTCGTCGCCATCGTGACCAGGGACGAGTCCCTGCCCAGGGGTTCGGAGTTCGTCCGGGAGGCGCGGTCTTCCTTCCCGCAGGTCGTGGGCCTCTACCAGAACGTCCAGCCCCTGCGGACCTCGGTCATCCTGGGCCCGGTCTGGAAGAGGCTCTGGGGAAGCCGGGGGCTCAAGGAGCGCGTCGGCCGTCTGCGCTTCATCTGCTCCCCCGGGTCCTTCCTGCAGGTCAACTCGGAGGCGGCCGCGCTCCTCTACGACCAGGCCCTGGCCGCCCTCACCGAGGGCGGTCGAGCCTTCCCCCTGGCCTTCGACGTCTACTGCGGCGTGGGCGCCATCTCCCTTTGGATCGCGGGGCGGACGGGCCGCGTGGTCGGCATCGAAGGTAGCAGGACCGCGGTCCAGGATGCCATCCTCAACGCCCGGGCCAACGGCGTGCGCAACGTCAGGTTCCTCGCCGGCCGGGCCGAGGGCCTCCTGGCCAAGGCCATCCGCGAGGCGGCCGGCCCTGCCGCGGCCGTGGTGGACCCTCCCCGCGGCGGCCTCACCCCCCCGGTCCTGAGGGGCCTGACGGCCAGGGCCATCGAGCGCGTCGTCTACGTTTCCTGCGACCCCGCCACCTTCGCCAGGGACGCAGGCTACCTCGGCCGGTCGGGATTGCGCCTTCGCAGGGTCCAGCCCCTGGACCTGTTCCCGCAGACCTCCCACGTGGAAATCGTGGCGCTATTGGATAGGACTTAAGGCCTAGGCCGCGCTGGGACCATAGCCATTTGCCAAGAACCGGCGGACGCGGTATGCTATCTGCATGAGTAGAACGAGGTGCCCCATGAGAAAGCCGTGGTCGATCAGCGCCCTGGTCATCCTCTCCTATCTCGCGGCCGCTTCCGTCGGCGCGCAGCAACGCCAAATCCCGAAATGGGAACCAGTGATCGAGGACTGGGGCGCCTGGCATGAACTCACTTTCACGGATGAGACGAAGGCCTTCCAGAGCGTCTGGTGCTATTGGGAGAGCTGCGGGCTCCAATCCAAGGCGAAACAGGCGAACCTCTACGTCTTCAAGGAGAGGCACCGCCACCCCATCAAGGACGGCACCATCGTTGTCATGGACTCCGAGTTCTCTCCTTATGTATTGACCCGCAAGGGCAAGAAATGGGTCGTGACCAAGCCTGGGACCAAGTTCGAGGCGAGTTTCACCAGCGTGCAGAGCTTTATCCCCCCCCAGATGAAGATACTGGTCAACAGCCCAACCAAGATGGCGGAAGACGCCGTCGCCAAGGCTGAGCGGCTCGCCAAGGAGAAGGCTGAGAAGGAACGCCTCGCCAAGCAGAAGGCCGAGAAGGAACGGCTCGCCAAGGAAAAGGCCGCCAAAGAAGCGAAGGAGAAAGCCGAGAAGGAACGCCTGGCTAAGGAAAAGGCGGAAAAGGAAGCCAAAGAGAAGGCCGAGGCTGAGCGCCTGGCCCGCGAGAACGCCGGCAAGGAACCCGCCAAGGAGCCGGCGAAGGAGCCCGCCAAGGAGACCATCGCGGCCGAGGAGCTCACTGCTTTCGAGATCATGGTGCTCAAATCCGGCGAGACCGCGGACGGGAAGAAGAAGTTCGACGAGGACTATGCCGCGGCCGTGAAGAACAAGGACGCCAAGAAGGAGGAGTACAACAAGTTCATCGAGGCCGCCAAGGCCAAGGTCATGGAGAAGGCCCTGGCCTACGTGCATCCCTCATGGGCGCCCAAGAATCCCAACGCCCCCAAGGTCTGGGACCGCTTCGACACCCTCGAGCAGGACTATATCGAGCAGCGGCTCAAGGAGTTGGGTCCCAACGCCAAAGCCGACTTCGACAAACAGCTGGCGGCGGCGGAGAAAGACCCCAAGAAGGCCCAGTCCTTCGTCGAGCTCTACCGCAGTCTGGCGAAGGAGGATTTCAGGACCTACACCGGCGCAGGCGCCAGCAAGCTCACGGCCAAGGAGCAGCTGGAGAAGATGCGGAACATCATGGCCAGGCTCGACGGCGTGACCGACATCGATGCCGCCCGGAAGATCCTCGACGACGCGGTCCAGGGCAAAGGCACCGACAAGCCCGTGGACAAGCAGCCGGCCGGCAAGGAAGAGGCCAACCAGACCATCCCGCCGAAGGGGAACCTCGGCAACAGCCCCTCCAAGGCGCCGGCCACGCTGGTCCCCCCTCCCAAGGGCGCTGACGGCGGCGAGGACGCCGCGAAGAAAGGGACGGATTGGAAGAATTGGACCAAGAGGATAGGCTCGACCGCCTTGTTCGCGGGCGCGCTCGCCATCATCGGCTCGATCTTCGGAGCGCCCCTGCTCTTCGCCGTCGTAGGCATCGGGCTCGGGGTCCTCTACAACTGGCAAGTCGAGAAGTGGTAGGGCCTATTTCTTCGCGTCTTCCGGCTTAAGGCCCCAGGCCAGGCAGACCGCGCCGACCGTGATGCAGGAGTCAGCCACGTTGAACGCGGGCCAGCGCAGGGCCGGCGAGACCCCGAAGTCCAGGAAATCCACCACGAAGCCGTACGCGATGCGGTCGTAAAGGTTCCCCAGCGCGCCTGCGATCACCAGGAGCGCGCCGTATTGGAGCCAGCGGTTTTCCTTCGGCCATCTCCTGCGCCAGTAGAGAAGCCCGACCAGAAGGACCGCGGCCACGGCGATGAAGAGCCCGTTCCTCCGCGGCCCCATGCCGAAAGCCGCGCCCGTGTTCTCCACGTAGGTCAAGCGGAAGAACGGAAGCACCGGGATGCCTTCGATGGGACGCAGGCTCCGCAGGGCCCAGGCCTTGGTCAGCCGGTCCGCGAGGAAAAGCCCCGCGACCAGGAGAGGCTCGATCAGCCGAGCTGCCGGGCGCATCGGGCGCAAAGTTGGGGCTGGCTCGGCTCAGAACCGATGTCGGTCTGATAACGCCAGCAGCGCGGGCACTTGGAGCCGGGCGCTTGAAGGACCTCGACCGAAAGCTCCTCCGACCCGTCCTGGACCTCGACCTCCGACACGATGAAGAGCTCGGGCCAGTGGACGCCCTGGATGCCGGAGGCCCCGCCTCCCTTGAGGACCGCCTTGGCCTGGAGGGAGCCGCCGATCTTGCCCGCGGCGCGAGCTTCCTCCAGGGCCTTGAACACGACCGACCGGATGCGCAGGATGGCCTCCCAGCGTCGGGCCAACTCCGGGTCGGACCAGGAGGCATCCGGCGGTTCCAGGTCCGCCAGGAACACGCTCTCGGCGTTCTTCAACGACGGAGGCAGGCAGCTCCACGCCTCCTCGGCCGTGAAGGAGATGATCGGCGCGAGCAACTGGTTGAGCCTGCGCGCGAGCTCCGCCATGACCCATTGGCTGGCCCGTCTGGCCGGGTGGTCCGGAGCGAAGGTGTAGAGCCTGTCCTTGAGCACGTCCAGGTAGAAGGCCGACAGGTCGAAGGCGCAGAAGTCCACGAGCTCGCGGCCGGCCGCGCGGAAGCGGTAACAGCGGTAGTGCTCGAGGACGGCCGTCTGGAGGGCCGCGAGGCGGTGCAGGACATAGCGCTCGAGCTCCGGCAGGGATTCGGGCCTTCGGCCGTCGAAATCGTGGAGGTTGCCGAGCAGGTAGCGCAGGGTGTTCCTGATCTTGCGGTAGGCGTCGCGAGGCCCCTCGAGGAGCTTGTCCGAGATGCGGACGTCGTCCGTGAAGTCCGACAAGGCCACCCACATCCTCAGCACGTCGGCGCCGAGCTTGTGGATGACGTCCTGAGGGGCCATCGCATTGCCCGCGGACTTGTGCATGGCGTGGCCGTGCTCGTCGAGGATGAAGCCGTGGGTGAGCACCTCGCGGTACGGCGCCCTCCCCTGAAGCGCGACCGACAAGACCAAGGAGGCCTGGAACCAGCCCCGGTGCTGGTCCGAGCCCTCGAGGTAGAGGTCGGCGGGCTCCGAACCCTTGGGCCTGACGCCCAGCCAGGACGCGCCGGAATCGATCCAGACGTCCAGGATGTCGCGCTCCCTTGTCAGCGCCGCGTGCCCGCACGCGGCGCACTTCGTCCCGTCCGGAAGGAACCGCCATTCCAGGGCTTGCGCCGAGTCCTTCCGGCCCGCGCCTGACGCCGCCCTGACCGGCCGGCCCATGTCCTCGAACCAGAAGTCGGAGCCGTCCGACGCGGTCTTCTTCTCGATCGCTTCCAACACCGCGTCGTCCGTCATGGGCTTGCGGCAGGCCGCGCAGTAGAGGACCGGGATGGGCGTGCCCCAGACCCTCTGCCGGGAGATGCACCAATCGGGGCGGGAGGTGACCATGCCCGAGATGCGGGCGCGGCCTTCCTCCGGCACCCAGGCCACCTCGTCGATCGCCTTCAGGAGCGCCCGGCGCAGGCCTTCGTGCTTCACATCGAGGAACCACTGCTCCGTGGCCCGGAACACGATGGGGTTCTTGCACCGCCAGCAGTGCGGGTAGCTGTGCTCGACGCTCGCAGCCGTCAGCAGGAGACCCTTGGCTCCCAAGGCGGCGGCAGCGGCCTCGTTGCCCTCCCTGAGGACGCGCTTGCCGGCCAAGCCGTCGGGGGCGTCGGCCGTGAACCGGCCGGCCTCGTCCACGGGCGAGAGGAGGTCCAGCCCCTGAGCCCGGCCCGTCTCGAAGTCCTCTTGGCCGTGGCCGGGAGCCGTGTGCACGATCCCGGTGCCGTCCTGGGAGCTGACGTAGTCGGCCAGCACGGCCTTGCTCTCTTGATCCGGGTGGAAGGGTCTCGAGCAGCGCACGAGCGCGACGATCTCCGAGCCCGACCATGAGCCCTCGACGCGTACGACCTTGGCCCCGACCTCGGCAGCCACGGCGTCGAGCCTGGCCTTGGCCAGCACCCAGAGATGGTCGGCCTCGGCCCAATGGACCCGGGCCAGGACGTACTCGAGCTTGGGGTGGAAGGCCAGCCCGGTGTTGGCGGGCAGGGTCCAGGGCGTCGTGGTCCAGATGAGCGCCCGGGCCTTGGACAACGGCCCCGAGGCCCCGGCCATCGGCTGGAAGGCGACGTGGATCGAGCGGGAAGTCTTGTCCTTGTATTCGACCTCGGCCTCCGCGAGCGCGGTCTCGCAGTGCGCGCACCAGCAGACTGTCCTCAAGCCCCGGTAGACGTAGCCCTTTCCCATGAGCACCCGGAAGGCGTGCAGGGTCTTCGACTCGTACCCGGGGGACATGGTCGTGTAGGGGTGCGGCCAGTCCCCCATCACGCCCAGGCGCTTGAAATCGTCCCTCTGGATCCCGATGAACCTGCCTGCGAACTCCGCGGCCTGCCGGCGGAAAGCCGGCAGGTCCTGGATGGCGCGCTTGGAGACCTTGAGCTCCTTGAGGAGCGCGGTCTCGATGGGCAGGCCGTGGCAGTCCCAGCCCGGGACGTACGGCGTCTTCATCCCCATCAAGGCCCTGGACTTGACGGCCATGTCCTTGAGGATCTTGTTGAGGGCGGTGCCCATGTGGATGGGGCCGTTGGCGTAGGGAGGCCCGTCATGCAGGACCCATTCGGGGCGGCCGTCGCGGGTCTTCATGAGCCTCTCGTAGAGCCCGAGCTTCTCCCAGGACTCCAGGACCAGCGGCTCACGGCTGGCAAGGTCCCCCTTCATGGGGAAGGACGTCTGCGGGAGGTTCACCGGCCAGGAAGGCGCCGCCTTCCTGGCCGGCTCTTTTCTCGTATCTTCGTTCTCCATCAGCCTCTTCCCAGGATAAGGAGATGACGATGATAGCATTTCAGGTGGACACCATCCAGAACTTCCCCGCCGCAAGATAGCCGGCGGCCTTGATCACGAGGGACAATAGTCCCCCATGCTCGGCGCCTCCAGGATTGGGAGGAGGCAGGCGAGGACGTGAAGCCTTACCTGCCCGTGTCTCTGCGACCCCCTTAC
>JACQWX010000085.1 GCA_016209035.1 Elusimicrobiota bacterium
CTCCTCCTCCGATCAGTTTACAATCCCCATTACCTTAATAGCATCCCGAATCAAGTTCCCCAGACGTTGGCGAAGCGGTTTCGCTCAACGTGGTCTATCAGCAATGCCAACGGCGGCACTGCTGATAGACCTCTATACCTTATGCCGACTCTAAATCAGCGACCGGCGGCGAATTGCCTTATACACTAATGCATTTCAACGTGGTGGAAAAAATCAAGTCAGCATAATCGGGGAGTCGGCATTTCGGCAGGACCAGCACCCATTGTCGATACGGAACGCGGGGCAGCAGTCCGTCCATGGCGATCGCGCTTTCAGCCGAGGCCCGCTTCGAGTCGCACGTTGGGCACGAGCGACGCTTGCAGGAGAACGGCACGAAGACACTCTCCCCGCAATCTGCGCACCGGAAGCGCACGACGCCAAAGCGGTGAATCCCGCATTCCAGGAACGCGCGCAGGGAGTCTTCCGCCGCGGGGACGGCCCAGAGCCACAGCGCGCTCGAAGCAATCCAGCGCCCCCGCTCCAGACCCTCGTCCTCCCGGCCCAGCCTGTCGAGCGCGACCCCTTTCATCCAGAGCGGATCCGCCGAGGTAGAAGGCGGTGCCGTAGCTCGGGGAGCCGTCAATCATGACCTTGTAGTCCCGGGCCTTGAAGACGACCTCCTTGAGGTCGCAGGTCCGCGCGGCGGCGCAGGTTTCGTTCTTCCAGCGGTGCTCGTTGACGCGCACGGTCTCCACCACCACCGCCGCGGCCGCCGGCCGCGCCGATGCCAAGAGGGCCATGAACGCCCAGACTGCCGGAGGAAGGCGCGGGGCAACCGTCTTAAAAAGCGGGCTCCCTGCGACTAGGCGCTCTGCGTCCCGGTGTAGGACTGGTCGGCCCAGCCGTAGAACCGGCGCAGGCCTTCCTCGAGCGGGACCCTGGGCTCGTAGCCGAGCTGGAGCCTGGCCTTGGTGATGTCGGGACAGCGGCGGTTGGGCTCGTCGGCCGGGTAGGAATCGGGGTACTCGACGACGTCGTGCTTGACGCGCCTGCCCAGCACGCACTCGCTGATCCTGACCAGCTCGACCATGGAGATCTCGGGCTTGGGGTTCCCGATGTTGTAGGCCTCGCCGGGGAGCCCCTTGACCAGGGCCAGCAGGAACCCGCGCAGGGCGTCCGTGACGTAGCAGAAGGTCCGGGTCTGGTCGCCGGAGCCGTAGACCTTGAGCGGCAGGTCCGCCTTGATGCGGTTGGCGAAGTTGGGCAGGACCCTGTAGTCGGTCTCCTGCATGCCGGGCCCGTACACGTTGAAGGGCCGCACCACCGAGAAGGAGACGTTCCCGCGGTAGCTCTCGGGCGTGGGCACGTGCTTGGGGTCCGGGTCGCCGTATATCTCGCTCGAGCTGAAGAACAGGATCTTGGCGCCGGTCGACCGGGCGAGGTTGAGGCAGTTCTTGGTGCCCTGGATGGCGACCTCCAGGGTCTCGAGCGGGAAGGCCCGGTAGTAGTAGGGGCTGGCGATGCCCGCGGCCTGCAGGATGAAGTCCGGCCGCTCCTTGAAGCGGAAGGGCTTGATGATGTCGTGCTTCTGGAACCTGCAGTGGGGGACCGTCTCGAACTTGGCGCCCTCCCGGCCGGCCGTGATGAGGTTGTCGAGCACGACGAGCTTGACCGGCTTCTTGAGGGCGTGCTTGTTGAGATAGGCGAAGGTCTCTACGAAGTAGCGCCCGAGGAAGCCCCTGCCCCCGCAGATGAGCACGGTCTTGCCCGTGAACTCCTCGGCCACGGGCCCCAGGCCGTGGCAGATCTCGGCGATGTCGGACTTGAGGAGAAAATCGCTCATGGCTTGACGGACACCTCCGGCAGGGGGATGATGAAGCGGCCTCCCCGGTCCGAGAAGGCCTTGTGCTTGGCCATGATGGGCTCGGCGAAGTTCCAGGCCAGGATCAGCAGGCAGTCGGGATTTCTCTCGTAGATGGCCTGGGACGCGGTCACGGGGACGTGCAGGCCCGGGGAATAGAGCCCCTGCTTCCACGGGCTGTCGTCCACGATGAAGTCGATGAGGTCGGGCCCGAGCCCGAAGTGGTACATCAGGGTCGTGGCCTTGGCGGGGGCGCCGAACCCTGCGATGGACTTGCCCTGGCCTTTGAGGTCCTTGAGGAGCTTCTGCAAAGAAGTCTTCACGGCGTCGATCTTGGCGCCGAAGGATTTCAGGCTCTCCGCCGTCTGAAGGCCGAGCTTCGCTTCCAGGGCGATGAGCTCGTCTACCGACGGGTCAGGCCTCCTGGGGCCGCCCGCCAGCTGCGCGACGCCGCGGAGCGACCCGCCGTGGCTCTCCACGCGGATGGCGCTGATGAGCTCCATGCCGTGCGCCTTGAAGAAATCCCGCAGAGGCCGGACCGAGTGGTAGGCGAGGTGCTCGTGGTACATGGTGTCGAAGAGCGTCTTGGTGTAGACGTCCAACAGGTACGAGACCTCGAACACGAAGACCCCGTCGTCGGCCAGGAGAGCCCGGACGCCCGAGAGCATCCCCTTGAGGTCGTCGGCGTGGGCGAAGACGTTGTTGGCCGTGACCACGCTCGCAGGGCCCCGCTGGACCCGGAGCTCGCCGGCCAGCTTCCCGGTGAAGAAGACCGGCAGGGTCTCGATGCCGGAAGCGGTCGCTCCTCTCGCGATCTCCTTGGCAGGGTCGACGCCGAGCGCCTTCATGCCCGCGTCCTTGAAGAATCTGAGCAAGGTCCCGTCGTTGGAGCCGATGTCCACCACCAGGGAGCCTGGCTGGACCGAGAACCGGCTGATGACGGACTCGGCGTATGTCTCGAAGTGCTTCACGAACACGGGCGAGGTGCCCGAGACGTAGACGTAGTCCTCGAAGAGGACCGCGGGGTCCACCACGTCGAGCAGCTGCAGGTGCCCGCAGTCCTGGCACAGGAAGAAGTCCAGCGGGAAGGTCTGTTGGGGCCGGGAGATCTCCGAGGCTTTCACGAACGCGTTGGCCGGCGGGGTCGGCGTGAGCTTGAGGACCTCGACGAGCTTGGAGCCGCCGCAGAGCCGGCAGTCCGTCCGCCGAGTCGCAAGCCGAGCCGTCATTTAAGCAGCTCTACCCTGATGATGTCACGCTCATAGGCGGTCTGGTCGCGGGGGTTGCGCGAGAGCGTCAGGAACACCGTGTCCTTGGGGAACCTCATGGCATGGTCCACCATGGGCGGGGTGAAGACCATGCCCCCGGGCTTGACGACGACCTTCTCCGGCTTGGAGAGGCTCCCCGTGGGCCGGTGGAAGTAGTACATGACTCCCGAGACCACGTAGCAGTAGTGCCAGTCGGTCTTGTGGAAATGGTTGCCTCGGAGCGCGCCCTTCCTGGAGCTGATGACGAGCGCGCTCTTCATGACGCGCTCGACCAGGGGCTGGATGGCCCCCCTGTCGTCGAGGAACGGCCGTTCGAGCTTCACGAGGACTTCGTCTTCTCTCATGGGCAGACTATAGCAGAGTCCTGAGGCCAACCTCCAGCCTCTCGTCTTCCACCAGCCTGGATTGGGAGGCGTCGAGCTTGAGGTCGTCGCGGGACAGGTAGGCCTCGAAGGCCGAGTACTGATGTCTCACGAAATCCTGGATGCGGGTGCCCAGGACATAGACGTGCGCCGTGGCGGTGGGCAGTTCGTTGGGCCGCGGGATGAAATGGCAGACCGCGCCGCGCCAACCCTCCCGGGAGAAGGCGGTCCATTTGCCGGTCGCCTTGCGGGAAGGGGCCTCCCAGGGGTTCGACGGCGCCTCGCGTCCTCCCACGACCAGCGTCGCCTCGGCCAAGCCGAAGGAGTCGGCGGCCAGGGTCAGGAGCCTGTGGCGGTCGGGCCCGGGCGAGCCTTTCCGCCAACGCAGGCGGATGACGGTCCGGTCCTCCAAGCCGGCCGCCGGCGTTTCCTGTGGGACGCTGTCCCGGCCCGCCAGGACCATGGCCGCCCGGGAGCCGGGCATGCCCGAAACCATCTCGATCCTATCGGGTTCCAGCCGCTGGACTCCCAGGAGCCCGTAGGCGAAATGGCGCCCGCGCCGGACTTCCGGAGCGTCGGGGTCCAGGAGAGCGGCGTAAGGCTGGTCCAATTCTTGAGCCGAGAATGGCTTTCCGTCGAAGCGCAACTCAAGGCCGTCCGAAACCGGGTCGAGTTCGATGAGCTTCGCGCCCGAGGCCACGGCGCATCTCAGCCAGCAGAGGATGAAGTAATGGGGGTCCGTCAACTGGTGCTCGCGCAGCTTGTCGAGAAGGCGCGAGACATCCACGCGGAAGGAGCCCGATTCCACCAGGACCGCGTCAGGGCCGGACTCGTCCCCCGGAAGCTTGCCGCCGGCCGGAGGAGCGGGTTTCGGGCTTGGACTGCGCGTGACCGTGTGCCGGTACCTGTCCAGGAGGAGCGGCGGGGCGTCCGCCGCCGGCGCCTGCTCATCCTGCTTCGGCGTGAGGTGGAGGAACTGGAGGAGCTTCCTTAAGCGCAATGCCATGAGGTTGGATTCTATCAGATGCCGGCCCTCGTGCAAACTCCAGGGAAATAATGGATAATGCCCGCATGATGACCAGATTGAATCGCTCCCTTCTTGCGGCGGGAACCGCGGTCTTGTTCGGCGTCGCGGTCGTCCATGCCGCCCGCCGCGTCGCGGCTTCTTCCGGCCCTTCGGCCGAGGCCGCGGCTGTCCTGCAGGATGACGGGTCCGTGTCCGTGCGCGTGATCCTTTCCCTCCCCGAGGGGGTCCCCGGCGCCTTCGCCGTGGACGTCGCGGGCTTTGATTCCTTGAGCGGGGTCGGCGTCCGGACTCTCGGCATGCGGGAGACGGACGTGCCGTTCACCGTGAGCAAGGTCAAGGGCGCCGCCGTGATCCGATGGTCCCGCGAGCCGTGGCATCACTCCGTGCCCGTCGAGGTCGGCTACACGCTCGGCGGAGCGGTCACGGCCGGCGGGTCGAACGACAGCCTCGCCTGGGGAGTAGTCAGTCCCGCCCAGGAGTTCGGCTTCATGGAGTTCACGGCAGTCCTGCGCTGCCCGCCGGGGAAGGCCACGGTGCTGGGCGGCGCCGAGGCCACGGCCCTCATGCCCGTCGAATCCGGCGGGATTGCGGTCGCGGTCGATAAGCTTCCCGCCGGCATGCCGCTGCGTCTCATGGTCTCCCTGCCCAAGGGGACGGCGCAAGGCGGTTTCCTGTGGGTAAAGTTCATGAAGACCACGGGCGGGACCATCGCCATGTTCCTCCTGCCGCTGGCGTCCTTCCTGGTGCTTCTGGCCGTGTTCTGGTCGCGCGGCATGGACCCTGTCGCGGCCGAGGCTGAGTGGGGCGCGGCGGGCGAGCCGCTCGCCCCCGAGATCGCGGGCGCCGTGGCGGACGAGTACGTGGACGGCCGTGACCTCGCGGCAGCGGCGCTCGACATGGCGAGAGCGGGCTTCCTGGAACTCGAGTATGTCCCGGGAAAGGAAGGACAGGCGGCGGACTTGGCCGTTCGGCAGGTCAAGCCTTTGGAGGGCTTGGAGCCGCACCGCAAGGCTTTGGCCGAGCTGTTGGCGTCCGCCGGCGAGATGGGCCCGGGGGAAGGGGTGAAGGTCTTGGACGCGGTCTACGCCGAAACGGCGCGGCAAGGCTTCTTCAGGAAGGCCCCCTCGGTCGAGCGCAATGCTTACGCGCTTGCCGGCGCGGCCTTAGGTCTCGCCGGGATCCTCCTGCTCGCGGCAGGGGCGACTCCTCTTCGTCTCTTCGCCGGCGCTGTCCTTGGCTTCGGGGTCCCGTTCGCCATGGCGTGGGGGGCGCTGCGCACCGGGCATGTGGGCATGAGGTGGGCCCTCGGAGCCGGGGCTGCCGTGGCGTTGGGAGGAGGCCTCGCGCTGGCACAGCCGGCGCTCGGCGCCGGCGGCTTGAGCTGGGTTGCCAAGCTGGGATTCGGGCTCCTTTTCTCCTCCTTCTTCTTCTTCGCCTTCGCTCCCGCCATGCCCCAGCGCACGGCCAAAGGGTCCTTGGAGAAGGCGCGGGTGCTTTCGAGCCGCCTGGGGTTCGAGATGTTCGTGCCCCCCGCGGATAAGGACCGCCTGGACGCCGAGTTCCAGAATGGGCTCCCCTTCGCCGTGATCTTCCGCCTTCGCACGGACTGGATCCGCAAGTTCGCCCAGGCAGGGGCTCCTACGCCGAGATGGTGGAAGCGCAGGGCCGGCGACGGCCAGGACGGACCCAGACCGCTGGGACAGGTCCAAGCCGAGTTCCTCGCTTCCCTGGACCTTCTGACCGCGAAGATCCAAGACCTCATGCCCGCGGGCTCGGGAGGCTGACCATGGCCGCTGACTGCCGGATCTCACCGTACGTCGCCACCTTCGAGCCGGTGAAGGACGGCCGCGGTGAATACGCCGACATCGTGGCCACCCTCGAGCTGCGCTACCACGCCTCCGGCGAGCCCAAGAAGGAGGGCTTCAAGTTCGTGGGGACGCTCCCCATCTCGGACGTCTCGGTCGCGGGCGCTTCCGGCAAGCCCATGCGCTGGTCCAAGGACGCCATGGCCGAGACGCGCCTGTCCTGGAAGTTCGACCCGCCGCTCGAGAACTCGCAGGCAGGGGTCATCGTCCGTTTCCGCATCAAGGGCGCGCTCGGCGGGGACAAGACGGCCAACCGCTTCAACGCTCCCTGGGTTTCGAACTTCCGGGTGCCGGTCTCCGACGTGACCTACCGCTTCGTGTTCCCCGAGGGGTTCCAGCCGATCGTGGTCATGTGCGACGGGAGCAAGGCCCAGTCCGTGACCCTGCCTGACGGCAGGAAGGCATTCGAGGTCAATTGCTCGAGCCCGGGCTACGGAGGATTCGAGGCCTCATTCTCTCCCGGCCTGGTCGAGAGGAGGGCGCCCGCGCAGTCGGCATCAGGGCGTTCCTACGGGGGCGGGGAGCCGCTGAGACCCGCCCATGTCTTATGGGTCGTCGCGATCCTGGTCGCGGTCGGAGCCTTGATCGTCCGAGGGGTGCAGTACTGCATGAAGCACCCGGAATCGAGCTTCTGCCAGAGCAGTTCCGGCTCCTCGGCCTCCGGCGGCTCGAGCAGTTCGAGCTGCTCGAGCTGCTCGAGTTGCGGAGGTTGCGGAGGCTGCGGGGGGTGCGGTGGCTGACCGTGGCCGTTGACTGCCGGATATTTCCCTACGTCGCCACCTTCGAGCCGGTCAAGGACGGCCGCGGGGAGTACGCGGACATCGTGGCCACCCTGGAGCTGCGCTACCATGCCTCCGGCGAGCCCAAGCCCGAGGGCTTCAAGTTCGTGGGAACCCTTCCCATCTCGGACGTCTCGGTCGCGGACGCTTCGGGCAAGCCCATGCGCTGGTCCGAGGACGCCATGGCCGAGACGCGCCTGTCCTGGAGGTTCGACCCGCCGCTGCAGGACTCGTCGGCAGGGGTCATCGTCCGGTTCCGCATCAAGGGAGCGCTCGGGGGGGACAAGGAATCCAACCGCTTCAACGCCCCCTGGGCGTCGAATTTCCGCGTGCAGGTCGACGACGTGACCTATCGCTTCGTGTTCCCGGAGGGGTTCGTCCCCCGATGGGTCACTTATGAGGGCAAGAAGGTCGAGACCATCACCCTCCCTGACGGCAGGAAGGCTTTTGAGGCAGGGAGGCCGACGCCCGAGTCAGGAGGGTTCGAGTTGACGTTCTTCCCGGGCCTGGTGGAGCGCAAGGCTCCTGCGCAGGTCTCCTCTAGGCGGTGGTTCGAGTCTGGCCATGGAAGCGGTCTGGGCTTGAGAGGCGTGGGGTCCTGCGGCGGTCGATGGCTGGAGAAGCCCGTGAATCCGTTCTGGGCAGCCGTGGTACTGCTCGCGTGCGGTGCGGTCTTCATCAAAGGGATGTTTTGGTGCGCCAAGAACCTCCATAGATGGAGCGTCTGGGGCGAGATTGGCGGTTCGTCTTATTCGAGCGGGTCTTCGTCCTCGGATAGGTGGAGCAGTTCGAATAGGTGGAGCAGCTCCAGTTCCAGTTGCTCCAGCTGTTCCAGCTGCGGAGGGTGCGGAGGGTGAGCCTGCGCCGCTTCAGCCCGGGGGAGCCGTTCTTCCTGCAGTGGCACGTCACGGACCGCTGCAACCTCGCCTGCCGGCACTGCTACCGGGAGGCTCCCAAGGCCGAGCTGGGTCTTCCCGACCTGCGCCGGGTATGGGAGAACTTCCTGGACTTCGTCGGCGCCGTCCCGCACGAGAAGGCCAGGGTCCAGCTCGCCGGCGGCGAGCCCATGCTCTCCCCGCATCTTTTCGAGGTCCTGAATTGGGCGGCTTCAGCCGGTCTGTCCGCGCGGATACTGAGCAACGGCGTCTTGATCGACCGGCAAGCCGCCGCGAACCTCAAGGCGCACCGCTGCGGGATCGTCCAGCTCAGTCTCGAAGGCATGGCCGAGACCCACGACTCCATCCGAGGCCCGGGCGCCTTCGCGAAGGTCCTGAACGCGGCCAAGCTCCTGAGGGAGGCCGGCATCCAGGTCACCTTTGCCGTGACCCTGACCAAGGCGAGCGCGGCCGAGGTCCGTGGGCTCCTGAACCTGGCGTCCAAATCCGCGGACCGTATCGGCTTCCACCGCCTCGTGCCTTGCGGGTCGGGCAAGGATTTGGCCGCGGCGATGCTGTCCCCGGCGGAACTGCGGGCCGCGTACGATAGGATCATCCGGTTCAAGCAGGGCAATCCCAAGCTCGATGTCCCGCTCAGGGATCCGCTCTGGAAGCCTTTCTTTCGCTGCGTCAAGACGACGCCCTACGCGGACGGGTGCTCCGTCGGGTTCTGCGGCATCTGCGTGGAGTCGGACGCCACCGTGTACGCCTGCCGCCGCATGCCCATCCCGGTGGGCAACGCGCTCAAGACCCCGCTCGCAGAGCTGTGGGAGAGCGAGCTGATGGAGGGCCTGCGGGACCGCGACCGGCTCAAGGGCCGCTGCGGCGGCTGCGCTCTGCGCTGGCGCTGCGGGGGCTGCCGCGCCATCGCCTGGGCGCTGACCAACGACCCATGGGCCGAGGACCCCCAATGCTTCTTTCGGCCTTCCATGATGGAGAACCTGGGCTGGAAGGCCTTGACCCTGGCGGCGGAGTTGGACCCTGGAGGAGGCGGAGGCTGATGCCGCTGCGGAAGAAGCCGTCCCGGCGCGTGTTCGGGCCCGTCTTGTCCAGGAGGCTGGGGTATTCGCTCGGCGCGGACGTCCTCCCGTTCAAGACCTGCGATTTGGACTGCGTGTACTGTCAGCTCGGAAGGACGACCCGCAAGACTCTCGGAAGGAAGCCGTATGTGGACGGCAAGGAGATACTGGACGAGCTCGCCAGCGTCCTAGCGGACGCCGGCAAGCTCGATCATGTCTCCTTCTCCGGCTCGGGCGAGCCGACCTTGAACAGCGAGTTGGGCGCCATGATCCGCGGCGCCAAGAAGCTTTCCAGGATCCCGGTCGTGGTCATCACGAACGGCACCTTGCTCTGGGACAAGGATGTCCAGCGAGACCTTATGGCGGCCGATGCGGTCCTGCCTTCCCTCGACGCGGCGAGCGTGGAGGTCTTTGAGAGGATCAACCGACCAGTCTCTGGACTTCCGCTTGCGAAAGTCATCGAGGGACTCGCTGACTTTCGCAAGCGGTATGGGGGCAAGCTCTGGCTCGAGGTCATGCTGGTCAAGGGCTTCAATGACTCTGCCGAGGAGCTCGAACGCATCCGAGACTGCATCAGGAGGATCCGGCCGGACCGGGTGGACATCAACTCGTCGGTGCGGCCTTCGGATGAAAAGGCGTCTCCTGTCTCGGTCGGGCGCCTCAAGAAGGCCAAGGCCCTGTTCGGGCCTTACGCGGTCATCATCGGCCAGGCCAGGAAAGCGCCGCCCCCTGCCCGCCAACATCTTTCCCGATGGCGGCAGGGGACGGCGGCCTGCCGGCGAGAGAAGGCGCCGAGGACCGGGTTCTCAGCCAGGGCCTCGGCCGTCAAGGACATTGTCCTGCGCAGGCCCGTGACCGCCCAGGACGTCCGCAAGAGCTTCGGCCTTAAGTCCGCGGAGGCCTCCCGGCTGTTGGAAGGGCTCGTCGAGAAGGGGAACGCCGAGGCGGTGCGGCGTTCCGGCGGGGTGTACTACCGGCGCAAGGGCTGAGCCGCGGCCTACCTGTCGTCGAGCCCGAATTCCACGATGCGCATGCGGGCGTCGTAGGCGTCGGAGCCGTAGAAGAAGGAGGGCCTCTTGGTCTCGAGGACTTCCTCGACGGCGATCAGGCCCCTGCCGCAATCCTTGGACATGGCGTTCTCGGGCCAGGACGCCTGCCAGGCCCACGCCTCGGTGCCGGGAAGGTCCTTCAACGGATAGCGGTAGGTCCCGATCCCGGGCTTGGAGACCACGAGGTCCCTGCGGCCCTCCACCGCGGCCTTGAGTTCGCCTGGCGCCGCGCAGCGCTTTTGGGAGTCCGGAAAGACCTGGTCGAAGGAGCCGGCCGGATAGGCGGCCTTGAACCAGCCGCTCTGAGAGACCACGGCCGCGGTCTCCTTCCTGTCCTCGTCCAGGACCCTGCCGCCGCGCCCTTTTCCCAGGGTCGTCTGCGTGCCGGTCGCCAGGTCCAGCACCCTCAGTTCGGTGCTGTTGTAGTCTTTCAGGTCCTCCATCCACCGGAAGACCAGGCGCCTCCCGTCGCCGGAGAGCGCCAGCGCGGCCAGGGAGACGCCTCCGATCCAGGACCCGTTCGAGCGCGAGAGGACCGTCGAGCGCTCCCAGGAGCCGTGCCTGCGCCTGAGGACCTGGATCTCGGTGCGGCCGGAGACGAACATCCAGCCCGGCGAGACCGATTCGACTACCGCAAGGTCGCCCGCCTCGCTCAAGGCGGGCACGGAGAGGTGCTCGTTGAGCGAGCCTTGGTGAAGACATTGTATCACGGACCGCCGCGCTTTGCGTGGGTCTGACGGCCCAGGGCCGTCAGGGACTTTGGACCCGCCCGGCTTGGCCCGGGACGAGGTGGATGAAGATCTCTACGTTGCCTTTCGGCCCTTTCACAGGCGACTCGAGGGTTCCGGCTTCCCGCAGGCCCAGGGAAGGCAGTACGGCGCGCACGAGGTCCACCGCCTTGAGACGCTTGTCCGCGTCCCGGACCACCCCTTTGGGCGCTTCCTTGGGCCCCAGCTCGAACTGAGGCTTGACCAACGCGACGATGTGGAACCGCGGGCCGAGGCACCTGACGACGTGCGGCAGCACCTTGGTCAGCGAGATGAAAGAAACGTCTATCACCGCGAGGTTCGGCCTTGGGTCGAATCTCGCGGCGGAAAGGTCGCGGGCGTGCGTCTTCTCCAAGGAAGTGACCCTGGGGTCTTGGCGCAGCTTGGCGTCCAGCTGGCCGTGTCCCACGTCCGCGGCGTAGACCTTGGCCGCTCCGCGCTGGAGCAGGCAGTCCGTGAACCCGCCGGTCGAGGCGCCCACGTCCAGGCAGACCTCGCCGTGGACCTCGACCGGGAACGACTTGAGGGCCGCTTCGAGCTTGAGCCCGCCCCGGGACACGAAGGGGCAGGCCGCGGCGACCTCGATGGGCGCCTCATCCGAGACCGGCGCGCCCGCCTTGGTTTCGAGGCTGCCGTCCACCAGGACCGTCCCGGCCATGACCGCGGCCTGGGCCTTGGCCCGCGTGGCGAAGAGGCCGCGTTCGACCAGGAGGATGTCCAGGCGCTTCTTCATTCGCCGATCAGGTGCTTCTGGAGGAACAGCGACACCGCGTCCCTGAAGTAGTCCATGTTCCTCTTCTTGGAGAAGCCGTGCCCCTCGTCCTTGCCCAGGATGTACCACACGGGCGCGCCGTTCTTCTCGACGGCGGAGACGATCTGCTCGGCCTCCTGGACCGGCACCCTCGGGTCGTTCAATCCCTGGGACACGAGGAGAGCTCCCTTGATGGAGCCGGCCAGGGTGGTGGGCGAGACGGCCTGGAGGAAGGCGCGCATCTCGTGGAGCCGTTCGTCGCCGTATTCGGCGCGCCTGAGGTCCCGGCGGTAGGCCTTGGTCTTCTCGAGGAAGGTCACGAAGTTGCTGATGCCCACCGAATCCACGCCGGCCTTGAGGCGTTCCGGGAAGCGGGCCATGCACGCGAGCGCCATGTAGCCGCCGTAGGAGCCGCCGTAGACCCCGACCCTGGAGGAGTCGAGCTCCGGCCGGCCCGCGATCCAGTCCAGCAGGGCTCCGATGTCCTTGACCGAGTCCTCCCGCTTGAACTCGTTGTCCAGGTCCATGTAGGTCTTGCCGTAGCCTTCCGACCCCCGCACGTTGGGCGCCAGCACCGCCAACCCAAGCTCCTTGACCCAGTACTGGAACTGCGAGGAGAAAGACGGCCGTTCCTGGCCTTCCGGGCCTCCGTGGACGAAGATGAGGACCGGCCAGGGCCCGGCGGGCCCGCCCGGAGGCCGATAGAGCCAGGCCGGGATCGTGCGGGCCTTGCCGTCCGCCTGGTCGAAGGTGGGGTAGCGGATGAGCTCCGGCTCCACGAACCCGGAGGGGTCGAGCCCGCCCAACTCGCTCTCGGTCCAGCGGACCCATTCGCCCGCCCGGATGTCCAGCACGAAGACGTCGCCGGCCGAGCGGGGCGTGGCCAAGGCGAACGCGAGCCGCTTCGAGTCCGGGCTGAACCGCAGGTTGCTCGCCTCGCCCATGGGCGGCGCCGGAATCCGCGCCGGGCCGTGGTCCCGGGTCCTCAGCACGCGCAGGCGGCTGACGCCCTCTTCGTTGGTCGAGAAGGCCAGGAGCCTGCCGTCGGCGGAGAGGTCCATGCCTTCCACGTCCCAGGGGATGCGCTGCGAAAGCCTGTCCCTCTTCCCGGTCTCGAGGTCGAGGCGGCCGAGCTCCACGAACTCTCCCCACTCGTCCGACAGGAAATAGACGGAGGCTCCGTCCTTGGACCACTCGGCGTCGCGGCGGTTGATCGCCCTGCCGGCATAGGGCATGAGCTCCGAGGTCTTGCCCGATGCCGGGTCCAGGACATGGAGGTGCGACTCGCGGTTGGAGATGCGCTGGATGAGCAGGAGGCGCGAGTCGTCCGGCGACCAGTCCGTTGCGATCCAGTGGCCTTGGGTCTCCAGAAGCAGGCGGGCCTGGCCCGCGGTCTCCGGGGACATGAGGTAGAGGTCGTAGTCCTTGTCGTTCCTGCGGGTGCTCGAGAAGACGAACCTGTCGCCCTTGTTGGACCAGACCGCGGCGACGTTCCTGGACCTGCCGTCCGTGAGCAGGGTGACGGATGAAGTCCTCGGATCGAACCAGTAGAGCTGGTAAGCCTCGCTCCCGCCATCGTCCTTCCCGAACAGGAAGCCTGGCCGGCCGGAGCCGGGCCGGGGCGTCGCCCAGGAGACGGGATCGGAGTAGAAGGTGAGTTGGGTCCTGGCCCCCATCGCGGACCGGACGCGGTGGACTTGCATCGTATCCGCGAAACGCGTGGCGATGAGCATGCCGCCGGTCGGGTCCCAATCCAGGAACCGGGCGGAGCGGGTGTTCTGGTAGCGGCCCGCGCTCAGGGCCAGCTCCTCCGGGATGGCCGGGACGCCCTTGACCGACAGGCTCTCAGGAGGCGCGACCGAGGGCCCGGCGGGCGCCTCGGCCCGCGGGAGGAGAGCGAATGCGAAGGCGAGGGCGAAGGCTTGGAGCGAGGGATTCATCGCCATAGATGATATCAACTATAGTAGGATGGCGATATGCAGGCCGTCATCGGGGACCCGGGATTCTTCGTGCTGGCGCTCCTGGTCTTCCTGGCCGGCATCGTGGACTCCCTGGCGGGCGGAGGCGGGCTCATCACCCTGCCTGCCTATCTTGCCATGGGCGTTCCCCCTGGCCTGGTGCTCGGCACGAACAAGCTGGGCTCAACCATCGGGACCGTGGCCTCGGTGGCGAGATACAGCCGCAGCCTCAAGCTGGCCTGGGAGCCTTTCCTGCCCGTGGTCGGCGCTGCGGTGCTGGGCTCCTACGGCGGAGCGAGGCTGGCCGTCAGCCTCGACCCTTCCTACCTGAGGCCGCTCCTGCTCCTGGCCCTGCCCGCGGTCGCGTTCGCGGTCTTCTCCGACCCGGGCTTCGGGAAAGCGGACCGGAGTTCGAGGCTTTCCGGAAGGAAGCTCTTGGTCCGCTCGACAGGCATCGCCTTCGTCGTGGGGGTCTATGACGGGTTCTTCGGGCCTGGGACCGGGACCTTCTTCGCCTTGGGGCTCACCGCCCTGTGCGGGTACGGCCTCCTTGAAGCCACGACGCGGGCCAAGATCCTCAATCTCTCCACCAACGTGGCGGCCCTAGTCGCGTTCCTGGCAGCTGGCAGGCTTGACGTCAGGCTCGGCCTGGCCATGGGCGCGGCAAGCCTGGCCGGCCACTCGGTCGGGGCGCATCTGGGCGTCAAGAAGGGCGCGGCCGTCATCCGGCCCGTGGTGCTCCTGGTGTGCGCCGGGCTCTTCGTCAAGCTCGCCTTCGACGCCTGGACCGGCCGCTAGGAACGGCCTGCCAGCCAGAAGAAGGCGAGCACGACCGGGACGGACAGGAGGATGACCGCGAGATCCGCGCCGCTCCAGCGGACGAGGACGAGGACGGGTATCCCCAAGCCGCAGAACCGGAGCGGGGGCCGTTTCCACCCGGCCAGAAGCAGCGCGGCGAGGACGAGATATCCGGCGTCAAGCCAGCCGGGCTTGACGCCGAAACCGAACAGGAAGAGCCAGGCTGCCCAGAGCAAGCAGGCCATGCATGCGGTTTTCGCCCTGAAGGGGCCCCACAAGGGGTCGTTGAGCCGCGCCTGGCCCCAGAAGGCCGCGGCCGCCAGGACGGCCGCTTCGCCAAGTTTCAGGGAACAGCGGCCGATGCAATGCAGGATGGACCAATGCCGTACGATGCCCATGAGCATCAGGAACCCGAGGAGGGAGAGGATGGTCGGCCGGGCCCAGGCCGGGTCGAACCAGCCCAGCGGCCCGCGCCAGGGCACGAGCCCCCCGGCCAGGGCCCATTGCGCGATGAAGAACGCGGCCAGCACCGGAAAGATCCAATGGTGGTGGATGTCCTGGAACATCGCAGACGAGGTCACCAGCACGAAGAGCGCCAGGTTGCCGATGATGACGGACACGACGGTCCTCTGCATGGCGCCGATTATACCACACCGGCGCGGCCCGTCTATTTCTCCAGCCGCCGGTAGATGCGCCGGGCGCGCTCCAGGGTCCGCTTGGAGCCCAGGACCTTGAAGCGCAGCGGCTTGGCCCTGTCCGCGCTCGGGACCGTGACCTCGCAGGGCTGCTTGAGGACCTGCGTGACGTGGTAGAAGACACCCATGTCCGCGGCGTCCTCAGCCCAGCTCTGGCTGCCGTAGAGGGACGCGAAGGGCGACGCCGCCAGCTGCGCGTAGAGCTCGGCCGCGTCCTTGGCTTCGAGCGCGGGCTCGCCCCCCAAGCCGAAGAACCTGAGCTTCGCCCGAAGGGGGAAGTCCGCGTCCTTGCGGGGCTTGGAGTAGCCGTCCCAGACGTCCCACTTGGCGTCGTTGCCCCTGCCTTCGCGGAGCATGTACGCCGTGGTCTCGTCCGTGTAGGGCGTGATGCCGCGGATGTAGTCGTAGACGTGGGTGCCCTCATGGAGGAGGGCGTAGAGGAGACCCTTGTACTTGTCCCCGCAGTCGAACCGGACGCCGCCGTCGCCCTTGAAGGCCGAGGCGTCCCGGCTGGTCAATACCTCGGAAAGCCCGCGGTCGAACCCCGCGGGATTGAGGATGATGGTGGCGTAGATGTTCTTATCTTCGTCCACCAGCCAATTGCCCAGGCCGTTGCCGGTGAAGGGCTTGACGAAGAAGATGCCCACGAGCCTTTCCTGGAAGGCTTTCCTCATCCCGGCGGGCAAGCCGTTCAAGTAGCCGGCCAGGACCCGCCGCTCCTCCCGCGTCGGCTCATAGGCTTCGTAGTCCGGCCGCTGGTCCATCTGCCGCATCACGTCCAGCAGGAAGGCGGGGCACGGTCCGATCCGGGATTCCAGCGGGGTCGTTGGGTCGAAGTCGTAGGACCTGAGCTGGAGCTGCGGCTGGGACATGAACCGGCGGATTTCTTCCGGCGTGGGCTTCCCGGACTGCGCGGCCGCGGCGGGAACGCCGGGTCCCCAGGCCGCGGACAGGACGCAGGATGTGGTCAGGACTATTCCCCGGGCGTTCATGACGGCTCCTCCCTCATCTCTGATGAGGATTTCGCCACATGATACCAAAACCCGTGAAATGGTAGGATTGGCGGGATGGCGAATCTTCGACGAGCGAAGAGCGTTCACGCGGCCGCGCCCCTGGCTCTGGCCGCCATCCTCATGGCGGCCTTCCCCGGCAAGGCCGGGTCCGCGTATCACTTCAACAAGATGAAGGAGGATCGCATCGCGTCAGCCCTGGCCAATATCCATCGCCGGAACCCCGGCCTCGACGCCCGCATCGCGGCGGTCAGCGGCGCGTTCGTGGGGACGCCGTACAAGCTGGGGCCCTTGGGCGAGGGCGGGACCGGCGAGTTCGACCGCGATCCCCTCTACAGCTTCCGCCAGGCGGATTGCACGACTTTCGTCGAGACCGTGATGGCGCTCTCCCTGGAGCCAGAGCTGGGCAAGGCCCTGGCCGACACCCTGCGCAGGATACGGTACGAGGACGGGAAGGTGGGCTACGCGGCCCGGAACCACTTCACCGAGGTCGATTGGATCCCCAACAACGCGGCCGCGGGCTTCTTGGCCGACATCACCGAGGCCGTCGCCGGCGGCAAGACGCGCTACGCCGCCAAGACCATCTCCAAGCGGGATTGGTACGCCCACAAGACGCTCGATGACATCCAAGGGTTCGGCAGCGCGCCCGCGGCCGAGAAGGAGGCGAAACTCAAAGCCCTGCAGGCTTTGGGCAAGGACCTGCCCGATCAGGAAGTCCGCTTGCCGTACGTCCCGGTCGAGGCCTTGGCCGAGGCGCTGCCGCGGATCCCATCAGGCACCGTCGCCAATGTCGTGCGGGAAGGCCGGCCCGATAAGCCCGTGCTCATCACCCACCAGACCCTCGTGATCGACAAGGGCGGCAAGAAGTTGCTCCGGCACGCGGCTTACGGCCGCCAGGTCGAGGATGTCCCGGTCCTGGACTATTTCGCCAAGTTTTCCACCGCAACCTGGCGGGTGCTCGGCGTCAACCTGAACGCCGTGCGAAGCCGCTGATCCGGTCCGGCCCGCTTCCTAGGCGCTTCGAGTCGATGGCGAAGGCGGCGTTCAGGCCGTCAGGGAACCTTCGCTTTCGCGGCCTTCTTGATGGCCTTCCGGGCAGGGTCCAGATCAATGTTGTCCGGCTTCTGCGAAGAGCCATCGTCGGCGGCGTGCGGCTGCGGCTCGGCGTTTGCCGAGCCAGGAGGCGGTGACGAAGGGGGTACCGCCACTTCCATGGGCGGCTGCGGTGGGATGGCGACCTCCATGGGCTTAGGGGGAGGCTCCGCCGCCAAGGGAAGGTCGTCTTGGGGCCAAGGTGAGGGCGGCGGCGAAGGAAATCTGGACGCGGAGGCATCGGGCCGGGACCTGCGCCTGCGCTCGCTGAAGCGGCGGTCCGAATCCAGGAGGGCGTCGTCCAGAGCCCGTGCCGCGGGGCTGGGATTGTCCCGATTGAGCGTCCACGGTCCGATGTCGAAGCCCAGCCTTGTCATGAGGTCTCCATAGGCCACGAGGGCGGGAAGCCCGGGATGCGCTGAGATGTAGTCGTTGAAGTCGCTGACTTCCTGGATGAATTCGCGGCCGTAGCGGTCCGGGGGCTTGAGAGGAAGGCCGTTCCAGACGTCGACGAGGGTCCATTGCGCGGCCGCCAGCGCCGCCTCATCGTTCGACCGCGGGCTGCTGCCGGGCAGGAATCCTTGTTCAGCAAGCTCGATCGCCGTATGGGTCTGCGCCATCCAGCCATGCCTTTCCGATGCGGCCATCATCTCGAGGGAGTAGATTGATTCTCGATAGTCCTTCACATGCGACAGCTCGTGCGCCAGGACCGGCGCGAGAATGCGGGGGGCGGCCAGGGCGATGGGGCGGCGGAGGACGATGACGAGCGAGTCAGTGCTCTCGCCTCGCGGGGGGGCGCCCCGGGAGACAGCCAGGATGGCGCGCTTGAAAAACTCCAGCAGCGGAAGCCTCGTCAGGGCGTGGTCGCCCTTCAGGTCTGCGACCCTGATCTCGATGCTCCGGCCCCGGAGGGTCTCGATGCTGGAGATCTCCTGGTCGACGGACAGGCCGGCCGCTGCAAGGGCCTTCCGGCCGGTCTCGCATCTCCGGAGCAGGTCAAGAGCCTCCGCTATGTTGGCCTCCACATCGTCTTTGGGGCGATGCGTGATGAAGCCGGCCATGATGCCGTCCCTGGCCGGCGTCGGGGCGGCCGGGGACGGCGAGCAAAAGAGGAGCAGGAGACCCAGCAGCATGGGACTGCTACTTGGGAAGCTTGAGGGACTGCGCCACGGTCCAGAAGCCGCAGGCGATCTCGTCGTTGACGGCAGCCTGCTCCTTGCTCAAGGAATAAAGGAAGTCCGGTCCTCTCCTGTACGGGTTGAACATCGAGCCGCTCGTGACCTGGAATGCCGAGGTCTCCTTGTGCTCGACGAGGAGCCGCCACATATCCCTCTCTTTGGGCAGGAGGCCCATGCCGCGGTGCAGGGACAGCAATCCTCTGCGCTGGGAGACCATGAGCTTGCGCACGGAGCCGGGGACGGTGTCTAGCCCGAGGAGCTCGTGCTTGCCGAGAACCGGCGTCTCGCCCTCAGGCAGGCTCCAAGCGTCGCTCAGGACGGCCCTGGCCTTCGGATCGCGGTCTACCGCGAAGATGACGATGCTTTGGAAGTAGCGCGCTGGGTCATCGTCCCTGCCCGGGGGGAGGATGCTCAGCGAGTGGTAGTTCTCAGCCGCAGAGGCCGCCTTGTCTTCCTTGACCGTCCAGCCGGCCGGATACCTGAAGCTGATGCCCCGCCAGGCATGCTGACGGGTCGGGACTTCCCGGCAGGCAGGGTAAGCCTTGGGAACGGGCGGCTGGCGCGGCGACATGCGGACAATGATCGACCAGGCCCACGCCAAGAACGCCAGGACCAAGACCGTGCCAGCGGCCAGGACCACGGTCCTGACACGGACGCGGGAAGGGCGCGAGCGCGGTGATGATGTCATGGCCGCTAGAGGACGCCCAGCTCGGTCAGGCGGCGCTTGAGCTCCTTGGGCCCTGGATAGAGGATGGCGTTGATGCCGACCTTGCGGGCGGCCTCGACGTTCTCCGGGACGTCGTCGATGAACACGGTCTCGGCCGGGGCAACCCGCGCCCTCTTGAGGGCCTCCCGGTAGATGGCGGGCTCGGGTTTGCGCAGGCCGAGCTCGTAGGAGAGGAACGCGCCGTGGATGTGCCGCGGGAAGGCGTAGTTCTCGCGGATGAACTCGTAGTGGATCTGGTTGGTGTTGGAGAGGAGGTAGACCTTGTGCCTCTTGGCCGCGGCCCTGAGCATGGCCGCGGTCGAGGGCTCGAGCGTGAAGTGGTCGGACCAAAGACGCTTGAAGGCCTTGAAGCTGCCTTGGTAGCCGAAGTACTCGCAGAACCTGCGGTAGAGCTCTTGGGGCGGCAGGCGGCCGCGCTCGATGGAGTCGATGAGGCCCTTGGCCTTGAGGAAGGCCATGACCTTGGTCGGGTTCTTGCCGAGGGCCTGCACGAACTTCCTGAGCATGCAGCCCGGCTCGAAGCGCAGGAGCACGTTGCCGATGTCGAAAAACACCGCTCGGAAGCGCTTATTCCTGCGTTTCATCAAAAGGCTTCTTGGTCAAGGTTCCCGTCTTTCCTTCTTTGACGAGGACTTCCACCTTGTGCTTGGCCTCCTCCAGCTGGGTCGTCAGGGCCTTGGCCAGCACCACTCCCTTCTCGAAGAGGGACAGCGACTCCTCCAGCCCCTTGTCCCCGGTTTCGAGTTCGCGCAGTATCCCTTCCAGGGTCTCGAGCGATGACTCGAAGGACTCCTTGGGCGCGGCTTTCTTCGTCGTCATTTAGGTCACCTCGCATTGGATATGGCCCTCGTGCAGCCTGACGCGGACCTTGTCGCCCTTCTTGACCTGAGACGCCCGCCGAAGGATCTCGTGCTCCGGGAGCTTGTCGGCGATGGAGTAGCCGCGGCACAGCACCTTGAGGGGGCTTAAGGCCTCGATCTTCTCGAGAAGCTTCGCAAGGTCCTTCTCCTTGGAGGAGAGGAGTCTCTCCATGGCGGGAGCGAGCCT
>JACQWX010000060.1 GCA_016209035.1 Elusimicrobiota bacterium
AGAGGCCGATGGGCCCCACCGGCGGCAGGACCCCGAGCATGATTTGAATCGGGCAGGCTGGCCCGTCAGCCCTCAGGGAAAAGTGGGTGAGGTCGAGAGCCGACACCCCTTGACGAAGCGCGGACGAGGCGCTATTCTTTAGCCTATGTGGAAAACAACTGAAGGCAGCACCGGGCGTCTGCTCCAACTCTGTCTGGGCTATTTCTTCTTCTACGTCATCTTCGGGGTGGCCACCAAGTGCTTCACGGGCAAGGCCGCCATCGTCGTTCCCATCATGAACGACATGGAGTTCCTGGTCTGGAGCACCCTCGGGGGGTCGCTCATCTGCCTCATCGTGGTCTTCGCCGCGCGCTGGTACAGGACCAAGACCGACCGCTTCATCCAGGCGGGGCCGCTGACCATCCCGGCCGAGTACGCCTACATCATCCCTTCGGGCATCTGCACCGCCATCGTCATCCCGACCACGACGCTCATGTACATGCTGCTCAAGTCGGTCATGGTCGCGATGGTCATCATGCGCGCGAGCGTCATCGTCATCTGCCGGGTCGTGGACGAGGCGCAGATCCGCCAGGGCATCCTGCGCAAGACCGTCTACCGGGAGGAGAACATCGCGGTCGTTTTCGCCATCGCGGCGGCTTGCACCCAGATCTTCCTGGCCAAGAGCGAGGACTTCGACTTCCTGAGCAACGCCGCGGCCATGGCGGTCCTCTCGACCTACATCGTAGCCTACATGTTCCGCATCTACATCATGAACTACTACAAGAACACCCGGCCCAAGGGCGCGCCCCTCGACAACAAGTGGTTCTTCGCCATCGAGCAGATCGCGGCCAGCGTCACCATGGCCCTGGTCGCCCTGCTCCTCTTCTTCTGCGGGCTCCAGCTCAAGCCCATCGTGCTGTTCCACGCCGCCGTGGCTCAGCCGCACGCCCAGTGGTTCCCCGCCAGCCTCGCCGGGGCGGTCTACGGCACGGTGGCGTTCTTCTCGGTCTTCATCTTCATGTTCAAGGGCCGCACCGCCACCTTCGCGGGCTTGGTCAACCGCCTGACCTCGCTGGTGGCGGGCACCACCGCCACTCTGGTCTCCTTCTACATCTTCGGCGGGAGATTCCCGAGCAAGGCCGACTGGTGCTCCCTGGCCCTCATCCTCGTGGCCGTGGGCTTCCTGACGGTCGCGGAGAAGAAGCGCGCCGCCGAGCTGGTCGCGGCGAAGGAGATCGAGGCCCAGCCGGAGAAGACCGGCTGAGCCCCTGGTCGCTTCGCCGCGCCTGCCCCGCGGGCTCTGAAGCGCAGCCCCCATCACCGGGGGAGATCGGCAAGGCCCTTCCCAGGTCCCGGCTGTTCTCCCTGAGCCAATCCTTGTGCTTCCGGTAGTCCGGGCACCAATCCGCCACCAGCGCCCAGAACCTCTTCGAGTGGTTCATCTCCACCAGGTGGCCGAGCTCGTGGACGATGACGTAGTCGAGCACCTCCGGAGGCGCCCACAACAGCCGCCGGTTGAAGTTGAGGTTGCCCTTCTTCGAGCAGCTGCCCCAGCGGGTCCGCTGGTTCTTGATGAAGACCCTCCGGTAGCGAACGCCCATCTTGTCGCTCCAGAAGGCGAGCCTCTGCGCCAGCACCTGCCGGAGCCGGTCGCCCGCGCGGCGCCTGCGGCCGCGCCTCGGAGCGCGCGGCAAGCCGGGCCCCGGCTCAGGCTTCGGCGGCCGGACCGGCTCGAACATGCCCGGGAACTCCAGCCGAAGGTCTTCCAGGAAGGTCCGGACCTCCCGCAACAGGGCGTTGATCACTCTCCGGACATTATACCGCCTTGCCAGCGTGTCGGGGGCCGGACAGACGGGCAAGCGAAGACTGGGCCCAATGCCGCAGCGCTGCCGGAAGGGATCCGTCGCTTTGGTGGAAGACTATACCAGACTGATGAACGGCCTATCGGAGATAGAATTCGTATCGCAGTGACTGCGGGCCGCCCCTCCGTCTTCGACTCCGGGACCTCCCGCAGTCAGGGGAAATCTGGAGCGGGCGAAGGGAATCGAACCCTCGTCTCTACCTTGGCAAGGTAGCGTTCTACCATTGAACCACGCCCGCAAGTCGCAAGCCTCCCCTACGGGGAGGCGCGCAGCTGAGGGGGACCTGCGAAGCAGGCCAGCCTCGCTGCGCCGCTCATTATACTAAACCCCGGCCTGGGGTTGCTGTCCCTGGGCCGGCGAAGCCGGGTGATGCGCGAGGTTCGAACCCTCCTCGGGGACGGCGCGGCGGTTCTCCTCGTCGAGCACGGCGGAGAGCTCGTCGAACCGGGAGTCGAAAGCCCGGCAGACGTCGGGGTCGAAGAGCTTGCCGGCCTGCTCGAGGATGTAGGCCTTGGCGTCCGAGACCTTCCAGGCCCCCTTGTACACGCGCTCGGAGGCCAGGGCGTCGAAGACGTCCGCGACCGAAACGATGCGGGCCTCCAGCGGGATGAGGTCGCCCTTGAGCCGGTGTGGATAGCCGGTCCCGTCGAAATTCTCATGGTGCGCGATGGCGATGCGCGCCGCCAGGCGCAGGAGGCGGCTCTCCGCGCGGGCGAGCATCTGGCTGCCGTAGATGGTGTGGCGCTTCATCTCCTCGTACTCGGCGGGCTCGAGCTTGCCGGGCTTGCGCAGGATGGAGTCGGGGATGGCGACCTTGCCGATGTCGTGGAGCGGGGCGGCGTAGCGGATGTCCTCGGCTTCCTGATAGGCCATCCCGACGCCGGAGGCCAGGACGCCGGAGAAGCGGCTCATGCGCCGCAGGTGCTTGCCGGTGTCCTCCTGGTCCCGGAACTCGGCCACGAGAGCCATGCGGTAGATGGTCTCGAGGTACGAGCGCCGGAGCTCCTCGTAGAGCGTGGCGTTCTCGATGAAGGAGGCGGCTATGGTCGCGAGTATCCGCAGGAACCCCTCGTCCTCCTCGTTGAAGGCGCCCTTGTTCTTGTTGAGGACCTCGAAGACGCCGAGGACCTTGCCGTCGCGGCCCTTGAGCGGCACCGCGAGCACGCTCTTGGTCTGGTAGCCGGTGATGCGGTCGAGGTCCTGGTGGAAGCGGGAGTCCCGGTAGGCGTCGCGGATGTTGATGGCGTTGCCGGTCTTGGCCACGAACCCGGCGATGCCGCGACCCAGGGGGATGCGCAGTATCTTCTCCCCGATGCCCAGCGCCACCTTGGTCCAGAGCTCGCCCTTATAGGCGTCGATGAGGAAGACGGAGCAGCGGTCGGCGTCGAGGATGCGGCGGACCTCCTCGGCGATGAGGGTCAGCAGGGAGTCGAGCCTGGTCTCGACGGCGATGATCCTGCCGAAGCGCGCCAGCAGCATCTGCCGCTTCTCGAGTTCCTGTCTTCGGCCCACGTCAGCTTCCCCATGTCAGCATCCCCCCCCACGGGGGGGGTGCTTCTGTTTGGGGGGGTCGAAACCGTTTCATCAAGGATTCCTTTCCGGCTCCTCTCCGACCGCGTCGGCGACGATCTCGCTCAGGTGCCGGACCTCGGCTTCAGGATAGTATTTCTTCAGGCCATGGGCAAGCTGGATGAGGCAGCTCGTGGCGCTGGCGGCCACGACCCGCGCGTGCACCGAAGCGACGCTGCCGATCTTGCGCCGCAGGAGGGCGTCCGAGAGGTCCGGGTGGGAAAAGCTAAACGCCCCGGCGCCTCCGCAGCAGGAGTCCGATTCCGGCAGCTCCACGAAGCCTTCGCCGGCCAGGGCCTTGAGGACCTTGCGGGGAGCGTCCACGATGCCCTGGCCGTGACGGCACCGGCAGGAGTCGTGCCAGGTCACGATGCCCGCGGAGAACGACCGCGCCTTCGGGGACGGCGGGCCCTCGCCCGCCGCGTGCTCGGCCAGGAGCTCGACCGCGTCCTTGACCCGGCCGGCGAAGCGGCGGCTGGGCTCGCTCCAGGCGGCGTCCTCGAGCAGGAGCTGGGGATAGGACTTCATGTGCGCGGCGCAAGACGAGCAGTCCACCACCACGGGCAGGTCCCCTCCGCCCTCGACCTCGGCCGCCGCCCTCCCCCAATGGAGGATGACCCGCCGCGCGAGCTCGCGGGACGCTTCGATGTCGCCGTAGTTGTAGCAGACCAGGCCGCAGCACGGGCTTTCCAGCAGGCGGACCGGGCCGCGCAGGGCCGTTAGCGCCTTCACCGTGGCCAGCCCGACCCGCGGGTAGAGGTAGTTCGGGCCGCAGGAGGCAAGATAGAACCATGCCGGCATCTCCGAGGACCGCATGGTCCTCAGTCTCTCCACAAGGAATTCCGAAGGGGCCTCGCCCACATGCGCGTCCGCCGCGGCCAGCCATTTCAGGCCCAGGAGGTCCAGGATGCCGGACTTCCTCGCCAGCCAGGCAAGTCCCAGTCTCTTGAAGATGAACGCGACCTTGAGCGTCCGAGCCAACAGGCTCGGACGCTGGAACAGAAAGCTCAACAGCATCTCGACCCAGCGCGGCGCCGTCCCCAGCATCCTGCGGCCCTCCAGCACGATGTCCGGCGTGGGCACGCGGGCGTAGCAGGCGCTCGTGCACGCGCCGCAGAGGAGGCAGGTGTTCAGGGCCCCTTGCAGGTCCGGGGAGCCCGCGATCCGGCCCTCCAACATCTGGCGCACGAGCTGGTTGCGGCCTCGGCCGGACCGGGATTCCCGGCCGGTCGCGACGTAGGTGGGGCAGGCGGTCTCGCAGTAGCCGCAGCGGCTGCACTGGCTGGCGGCGTCGTAGGTGGAGCGCTCCCCAAGATCGGTGACCAGGCGGCCCAAGGTGCGGCTCATATCGCCGCTTAAGTTACCATTTTTCCGATTGCTATTCCGCCGACAAGCGAGCTAGACTATCCGCGTGAAGCGCGCCGCCGTCTTGGCAGCGTGTTGGATGGCGACGGCCTTAAGGCCGGGCCGCGCCGCGGGCGCTGACACGGCCCCTCCCGACCTCTCAGATTTCGTCACCGCCGAACTCAACAAGAACTCCGTGCTCATCGAGAGCGAGGTCATCCTCGCCCTCCGGTACCCGTCCGAGTGCGCTTTCAGCGGCGTCCAATCCGACCGGTACGACGCTCGCGAGATGGACGCTCAGTTCATCGAGTATCAGCCTCCGGAGCGTCCTCGGGCCGAACCGCCTCCGAGGAAGAACCTGCAGCGCGTCTCGTCCCCGTTCTCCGGCCGGATGACCCAGCAGCACGCCGCGCTCAACCAGCGGGAGATATCCGTCACCCCCGCCGTCGAACGCAAGTATCTCAAGGAAGTCCGGTACGCTCTCAAGATGCGGACCGCCGGCGACATCACCGTCGGACCGTTCAAGGTGGCCTGCGCCAGCCGTGGCTACCAGACGCCGGTCAGGAAGGTCGCCGTCAGCCCCGGCGACGAGATCCTCTACAAGCCCGTGAGCCTCCAGCCGATGGGGAACGCTTCCTCCGGCGCGCCTCCGGCCGGGCCCTTCCCCATCCAGACGCAGGAGGCTGCCCCGGCCTCGCCTCCTGCCGCGGGATCGGCGGCGCCGCCCCCCGCGGCGAACCGAGGGCCGCCGGCGCCCGCGAAGGACGCTCCCCCGGCGCCTGCGCCTCCGAGGACGGCCTCCGAAGACGAAGGAGGACGCTTGGTGCTCTTCGCCGCGGCCGCAGGGATCCTCGCGGCCTTGGCCCTGCTGACGGCCGTCGTCATCCCCATGATGAGGAAGCTCCCGGCCAGGTCCGACGACGCGAGTTCGATGGGCCCCAGGGTCAGCGTGCCGCCGATCAGCCTGCCGCCGGCCGCCCAGGGCCCCGTCGCGCCTCCGGCCGGACGCTCTCCCGGTATCCCGGTACTGGCCCCGTTGCCGGCCGGGACGGCCGCGTCCGGCGCTGCGTCGCGGGCGCCCTCAGGGAAATGGGGCAGGATCATCGCCGGGAAATACGAAGTCCACGAGTCGATCGGCTCCGGCGGCATGGGAACGGTGCTGCTCGGCTTGGACTCCCGGCTCGCCCGCAAGGTGGCCATCAAACAGATGCGCTCCGAGATCCGCTCCTCTCCGAAGGAATGCAAGCGGTTCATCGCGGAGGCCCGGATCATCGCGAAGCTCAGGCACCCGTATATCGTCGGCATCCACGACATCGAAGAGGAGGACGGCCAGGTCTACCTGATCCTGGACTTCGTGGAAGGACGCTCGCTGGCGTCCATCCTCGGAGCCAAAGGCCGGCTGACCTTGCCGGAATGCAAACAGCTCTTCCTGTGCATCTGCGAGGCGGTGGATTTCGCTCACCTGAACAAGGTCCTGCACCGCGACCTCAAGCCGGGCAACATCATGATCAACAACGAAGGCTTCGCGATGGTGACGGACTTCGGGCTCGCCAGGGAAGCGAAAGACACCATCTGCCGCCTGACCCAGACGGACAGTTCGGGCTCGCCGGCCTACATGGCCCCGGAACAGCACTTGGGCGAGTGCAGCCGGGCGTCCGACGTCTACTCCCTGGGCGTCATGTTCTACGAGATGGCCACGGGGCGCCTCCCCTTCCCCGGCCCCGATTTCCTCTCCCAGAAGGAGCGCCTGGTCTATGAGGAACCCTCGCGGGTGGTCTGCGACCTGCCGCTCCGGTGCGACCAGCTGGTGGCCGATGCTCTTGCCGCGGACCCCGCGGCGCGGCCGGAGAGCGCCATGGCTTTCTATCACAGGCTCAAAGCGGTTTGATTACCAATTTTTCAACTGGGCATTACCAAATTTTTGTTGAATATTGCCCCCCGGACGCTATACTTATAGGGGGAGCCGTCGGCCCATGACACGACCCATCCGCTTCGTGACGGTCCTGGCGTTGCTGATGACCCTGGCAGAACTCGCGGGTCACGCAGGCCCCGTCATCAAGACCGCCATCGAGAAAGAGCGCGTTCCCGTGGATGAGACGGTCAACCTCACCGTGGTCACCCCGTCCAGCTGCGAGGTCGAGCACCCCTTCTCAGAGAAGTTCGAGGTGGTCGGATACGATTCCGAGATTCTCCAGCAGGCGGAGGCCGGCAAGAAGCTCAAGCTGACCCAGAGCCGATTCTCCCAGTCGTCGCCGGGAGTACAGACCTTCGGCTCCACCGTGCCGCAGTGGTCTCGCCGGCATACCTACGAGATCCATCCCCTCTTCGTAGGGGAGATCACCGTGCCGTCCCTGCTGGTGACCTGCCCGGACGGCATCGGCAGGACCCAGACCAAACGCATCTTCGGCCTCCGCTCGTCCGAAGGCGCCGCCAAGGAGGCCGGCAAGAATGACCCTGAGTCCATCCTCTACAGGCCCGTGACGCTCGGCAGCCCGGCCGCGGGCTTCCCTGTCCAGCCCGCCCAGCCCACCCGCAAGGGACCCATCCTCGCCCAAGAGGGGAGCGCCGCTGGGCCGCCTCCGGCGCACGCTCATCCTCCCCTGCCCGCGCCCGGCGTTTCTGGCGCGGGCGTGCAGCCTCCGTCCCGCATGGGAAGCGGCCTGCCCGCGCCTGCGTCCGCCGCACCTCCGGCCCCTGGGCCGGAGGCCCAGGCCGCGCAGCAGGCCCGGCCCCCTGAGGCGGCCGCGGCCCGGCACGCCGACAAGATCGCCCGCTATGTCCAAGGCTTCGCCAAAGGGTTCGCCGGGGCGGTGAACGGCAAGGACCAGAAGCTTGCTTCCGCCGGAAAAGACCTCGCTTCCGCGGGCAAGACCATGGCCTCCATCGTCAAGACGGGCTTCCTGGCGGCGGTCGCCCTCCTGGGCGCCGCGGCGGTCGTCTGGGGGAGCGTCATCGGCTTCAAAGCCTTCAGGCGGAGCCGCCAGTACGAGCGGCTGCGGCTCTGGTTCCTCTCCACGACGGCGGGCCCGCAGAAGGAGGAGAATCTGATCGGCGGGAAATACAAGGTCCTCACCGAGCTCGGCCGGGGAGGGATGGGCACGGTCCTGCTCGCCGAGGACGACAAGCTCGGCCGCAAAGTCGCCCTGAAGCGCCTCCACTCCGACCAGCGATTCGACATCAAGTACCGCGAGAAGCTCCTCGAGGAGGCCCGGATCATCTCCCAGCTCAACCATCCCTACATCGTCGGCATCCACGAGGTCCTGGAGGCCGGCACCGACATCTACCTGGTCTTCGACTTCGTCGAGGGCCGCCCCCTGTCCCACATCCTCCACGACCGCAAGCGCATCCCCCTGAAGGAGTGCGTGGACATCTTCACCAACGTCTGCCAGGCCATCGACTACGCGCACAAGAAGAACGTCCTCCATCTCGACATCAAGCCCTCCAACATCATGGTGGACTCCAACGGCTTCGCCAAGCTGATGGACTTCGGCCTAGCTAGGCGCGGGGCCAAGGAGGAATCGTTCTCGGGAGTGGGCGGCAGCGGGACCTTCTGGTACATGGCCCCGGAGCAGCATTCGGGCGTCACCACGCCGGCGGCCGACCTCTACGCCATCGCGGTCGCCGTCTACGAGGCCGTCACGGGCGACATCCCCTTCAAGGGGCCGGACTACCTGCGGCAGAAAGACAATCTGCTCTACATCCCTCCCACCATGCTGTTGCCGGAACTGCCTCCGGGGATGGACTCGTTCATCGCGGACGCCTTCAAGCCCCGGATGACGGAGAGGTTCCCGGGCGGAGCGCTCGAGTTCCTGGAGCGGCTCAAGGCCCTGGCCCCAGACGGGCAGGGGGGATTTCGCATCCCCGCCGCGCCGCCCCCGCCATAGGCGCGGCGCGGACCCAGTTGACAGGACCGGGCCCCGCCGGTATCATATGGGCATGGCACCGAACTCCTCCGGCTCTGGCGCGGCCCCGGGCGCATCCGCCGAACGGAAGGTCCTGGTCTTCCTGCTCGAGGACGACACTGCCGTCATCGACCTCGTGCAGGATGCCGTCGAGATGCAGGGCTGGCAGCTCCTCCACCGGTCGTCCTGCGCCGACGCCGCCGCGACCCTCCGGAGCGCGCGGCCGGACATCGCGCTCCTGGACGTCAACCTGCCCGACGGCGAGGGCTTCTCCGTCTGCGAAAGCCTGCGCAAGGACCCCGCGGCCGTCCCCATGCCGGTCATCTTCCTCACGTCACGGGGAGACCCGACGAGCCGGCTCAAAGGCTTCATGGTGGGCGGCCAGGACTACGTGACCAAGCCCTTCCTCATCCAGGAGCTCGTCGCCCGCATCCAGGCCCACCTGGCCATCCAGGCGAGGGAGGCCGCCCTCTCCCAGGAGCTCCTGAAGACCCGGCTGCACGAGCGGGTGCGCCAGGACATCATGGACATGGTGGTCCACGACCTGAGCGCCCCGCTGAGCACCGTCAAGATGACGCTGGACATCATCCACTCCCGCGGACTCATCAAGGACCCGTCCTATGCCCGCTATCTCAAGAGCGCCGAGAACTCCATCGAGTTCGCCCTGGTGATGATCGCCGGCCTCCTGGACCTGGGCGCCGGGACGGTGAAGATCGACGCGACGGAGCTGGACTTGAACGCCCTGTCCCAGCGGCTCGCGAAGATGTTCGGCCTGCAGTACGAGATCAAGAAGGTCGGACTGGAGTTCGACCTCCTCGCCGAAGGCGTCCGGGTCGTCTCCGACCAGACGCTCCTGTTCCGCGTGCTCGTCAACCTGCTGGCCAACGCCCTGAAATTCTCCCCTCCGGGCGCCAAGGTCGTGGTGCGCGTCTCGAAAAGGACAGCCCCGTCCCGGCCTGACGGCCGGGACGGGACGCCCGCGGGCCTGCGCGTGGAGGTGGCCGACGCCGGCCCCGGGATCCCGACCGCGGAGAAGGACGCCATCTTCCGCAAATACCACCGGGCGACGGAGGCCCACGTGCCGGGCAGCGGCATCGGCCTGGCGTTCTGCCGGATGGCGTGCGAATCCCTTCAGGGGCGCATCTGGGCGGAGGACGCCCAGCCGCGCGGGAGCCGCTTCATCCTGGAAGTGCCTTCCCTGCTTCCTTGACGAACCGCTCCTTGCACCCGACGCAGAGGTAGTAGTCCAGCAGGACGAAGACCTCCTCTTCGAGCTCCTTGGGGTCGCGGCCCTCGGCCTCGCGGCTGATGCGCTCGACTTCAGCCGCGTGGTCCTTCTCGAGGTCACCTTCGGTGAAGGACAGCTCATTGGGCTCGCAGGTGATCTGGGCCTTCACCCGGTAGTAGAGCTTGAGGCCCTTGAGGGGCTTGCCGCAGGAGTTGCACGCGAGCCTGGGGGGAAGGGCGGCATCAGGGATCCGGGGTCGGGGCCGTCGGCCCCGGGCATGACGACGGCCGGGCAGGGGGGTCATGCGGGGGCTCCCGGGTGGAGCCACGGGTTGAGGAGGTTCCGGGGATCGAAGGCGGCCTTGACCCGGCGCTGCCAAGGACCTGCTCCAAACGGCTTGGGCAAGGGCCCGACCGGCAGCCCCTTGAGAGACGCGGCGTAGACCTTGAAGGTCACGTCCAGGATCACGGCCAGGGCGCCCCACGATCCCAGCAGGAGCCTGGGGACGTCGTAGCCTGCCACGTTCTTGACGACCTTGCCGCCGAAGTCGAGCACCGCGCCGTCCGCCAGGGCGACGCGCATTCCGAGGATGTCGTCCCTCGAAGCGACCCAGGCCTTGGAGGCCAAGAGCCCCCCCAGGGTACCCCCGGCCTTGGGGAGCCTGAGATGCCGGCCCTGAGCGCCGAGTTCGAGATGCAGGGTCTGGATGGAGATGCCGGCCTCCACGGTCGCGGTGCAGTTCTTCCGGTCGAGGTCCAGGACGGTCCGCATGCCCGCGGTCACGATGGGACAGAGCCCTTCCCTGCCCGGGACTTCTGGCGGCCAGGAGCCGCCGTCCCCGAAGGGCGGCCGTTCTCCCTTCCCGGAGGGGGCCCGAGGCAGGCGGGAGCCGCTCCCGGAGACGAGCATCCCGCGTCCTTCGACCGCGCACTGCCGCACGCGTTCCACCAGGTGCCGGGCCGCCTCTCCGAGCGGCCTCGGCCCCGGACGCGCGAAGGCCGCGGCGGCAGGCGGCGCGGTCGAGGCCGGAGGCCGAGCGTCCCGGCCGCCGTCTGGAGAGGCGTTGGCCGGCCGGGACGGGCAAGGGGAGGGCAGGATCTTGCCGGGGTTGGCGACGCCCCGCGGGTCGAAAGCCTCCTTGAGCCTGCCGAAGAGCGCCAGAGCCCCTGGCTCGAACATCCAGGCCATGGCTTCGCGCTTCTCCAGCCCGATGCCGTGTTCGCCCGAGATGGTTCCTCCCAGCTCCAGGCAGGCCCGGAGCATCTCGAGCCCCGCCTCCCGCGCCCGGGAGGCCTCCTCCTGGTCCCTCTCGTCGTAGGAGATGTTCGGATGCAGGTTGCCGTCGCCCGCGTGGAAGACCAGCGAGGTCCGCACGCGGCGCCGCTCGGCGATGGCTCGGATGCGCCGCACCGCCTCGGCAAGCCTGTCGCGGGGCACCACCCCGTCTTCGACCAGCACGTTGGGGGCGAGCCTCGCGGTCGCGGGATAAGCCCCCCGCCGGCCCTCCCAGAGCCTCTCGCGTTCGGCAGGCTCGGACGCGCAGCGCGTCTCCTTGGCTCCGGAGCGCAGGCATATCTCCGAGACCCGGGCGGCCTCGAAGGCGACCTCTCCCCGGGTCCCGTCGAGCTCGATCAGGAGGACGGCCTCGGTCTTGGGGTAGCCGCTGCGCAGGTACTGTTCCACCGACTCCACGGTGGCCCGGTCCAGGGATTCCAGCGACCTCGGGACGACGCCCGCGGCGATGACCGTTCCGACGCACTCCATCGCGGCCTCGAGCGAGTCGAAGCCGGCCAGGAAGGTGTGCGCGGCCTCGGGAGCGGGCAGTATCTTGAGCCACGCCTTGGTCACGACCCCCAAAGTGCCTTCCGAGCCCGCCAGCAGGCTCACCACCTCGGGGCCGGGGTCCTCCAGCGAGAATCGCTCGAGCGAGCCGTCCGGCATCACCGCCTCCAGCGCCAGGACATGGTTGGTGGTCACGCCGTACTTGAGGCACCGGGGCCCGCCCGCGTTCTCCGCGATGTTCCCCCCGATGGTGCAGACCTTGTGGCTGGCCGGGTCCGGAGCGTAGAAGAAGCCCAAGGGCTCCAGGCGCTTCTGCAGGTCGAGGTTGACCACGCCCGGCTCGACGAGGGCGTAGCCTCGGAGGGTGTCGATCTCGAGGATGCGGTCGAGACGGGCGACCGACAGCAGTATCCCGCCCGGAGAGGGCACGGCTCCCCCGGCCAGGTTGGTGCCGGCCCCCCGCGCCGTGAAGGGCACTCCCTCCCGGGAACAGAACCGCACGGTCTCCAGCACGTCGCAGGCCCTCCGGGCCAGGACCACGGCGGCCGGAGCCGGACCCCGGAGGGCCGCATCGTAGGAATAGCTGGAGAGATCGGCCTGGTCGGTCACCAGCGCGCCTGGAGAGAGGCGGGAACGAAGGGAGGAGAACGGAGATGGGGCTGCCATGTCTAACGACTCGGCTACTTCCTCACCGGAAGATGGAAAAAGAACCGCGAGCCCTTGCCCAGCTCGGACTCGATGCCCATCTCGCCGCCGTGCCGCTGGACGATCTCGCGGGCGATCTTGAGGCCCAGGCCGAAGCCTCCTTTGCGCATCTTCTGCGCCTCGGCCGTCTGGAAGAACCGCTCCCAGACCCTTGGGATATCCTCCTTGGCGATGCCGATGCCCGTGTCGATTATGCTCACGGTCATCCAGTCCGGAAGGAGGTCGACGCGGATGCCCACGGAGCCGCCTTCCTTGGTGTACTGGATGGCGTTGGTGCAGAGGTTCTGGATGACCTGCCCGAGGCGCTGGGCGTCTCCCTGGATCGGCAAGGAGGCCTGCGGGAGCTGGACGCCGAAGCCGATCTTGCGATGGGACGCGACCACGTCGATGCGGGACTTGACCTCGGCGATGACGGAGGCCAGGTCCATGGGCGCCATGTCCACGCGCAGCTTGCCGGACTCGATGGCGGCCAGGTCCACCAGGTCGGAGATGAGGAAGTTGAGCTGCTTGGCCGCCGAGTGGATGTTGGAGGAGATCTTCATCGCCTCCGCGTTGCCCTTGAACTTCATCGCGATGAACTCGCAGTACCCGAGGATGGCCGTTAAGGGGTTCTTGACGTCGTGCGTCACCATCTGGAAGAACCTGGTCTGGAAGCTGTTGATCTGGTCGAGCTGGCGGTTCCTTTCGGTGAGCTCGGAGTTGAGGCGCTTGATCTCCGCGTCCTTGCGCCTCTTCTCCAGGGCCTTCTCCGCCGCGCCCAGCAGATGCACGGGCTTGACCGGCTTGATCAGGGTGTCGTCGACGCCGACCTCCACGATCTCGCTCAAGCGTTCGACGACGGACTCGACCGGGAACTTATCCACCATGAAGATGATGCGCAGGTCCGGGTCCGCGCTGCGCAACTTCGCCGCCAGGTCCTTGCCCGTGAGCTTGGCGTAGGCGATGGCCGTCCCGATCACGGCCAGGTGCACGGCGCCTTTCTTCGCCGCCCGGACCTCCATGTCAGCGCCGTCCTTGGCCACGATGAGCTGGTAGCCGGCGTTGAGGAGGGCCTGCGCCAGGATGTCCTGCGCCTCCTTGTCGGAGTCGAGCAGGATGACGGTCTCCTTCTCCTGCGTCGCAGCGGCGCCCGAGGGCTTGCTCGCGGCGTCCTTGAGGATGCCCGGGATGAGCTGGGCGGCCTCGCGCATGACGGACGCCGCCTGGCCGTCCTGGACGGCCTTCACGGCGGCCCGCCGGGCATCGCCGCCCGCCACAAAGTAGCAGCGCGCATCTGCCGCCGCCTTCCTGATCTCGCCGTCGAAAGCCTCCGCCTGCGCCGCCGTCCCCGGGAACATGGCGACGACGATGCGCTGGACCGCAGGGGACGCGGGAGGCTCCGCCTGTCCTTCGCCCTTGAACTTCTCCCAGATGCTGCGCTTCTTAGGCGTCGGCGGCGGCACCGCCGCCCGTGCGAGCTGCTCTTTCAGGAAATCCGCCACGCCCAGATGGGACTCCATCATGGCCGGCTGGATGCCGGAACTCGGCAGCAGGAGCTGGAAGGCCTTGGCCGCGAAGAGGGCGGGGTCGACCAGGAAGACGACCGGAGCCTCCACCGCGCGGACCGCGTCGATGAAGCCCGCGGGAAGCGGCCAGATGAGGCGGCGCAGGATCCCGGGCTCCTTCGGCGAAAGGGTGTCCGGAGTCTCCAGCATGAAGAGCGCGAACCCCCCGCGCTCGCGCTGGACGCGGGCCAGCGTCTCCCGGTCAGCCGCGGCGACGCGGGATGAATCGACGACGAGGGCGGCGATCTCCTCCGTGCCCAAGGCGACCGCGGCCTCGTTCGGGGTCTCGATCATCGTGAACGCGAAGCCTTCGCTCGCGACGGCGACGGTCAGGCCCTTGAAGAAGGCGTGGTCGTTGGAGACGACGAGGATCCGGTTGCCGGCGGACGCGTTCATGCCGGTTCCGGCATCAGCTTGGCCGTGAAATGCGTCAAGCGCTGAGACCCCTCCAGGAGCCGCATGGGCCCCAGAGCCTCCTTGCGTCGGGCGATCTCGCCGAAGACCTCGATGACGAAGTCGATGTGGCTCTGCGTGTACACGCGGCGCGGCACCGCCAACCGGACCAGTTCCATGGGCGCCGGAACGAACCGGCCGTCTTGATTCTTCCCGAACATGAGCGACCCGATCTCAACCGCCCGGATGCCGGCCGTCCGGTAGAGTTCGCAGACCAGGCTCTGGCCGGGATAGCCGTCGGGAGGGATGTGGGGCAGGAACTTCTTCACGTTGACGTACACCGCGTGCCCGCCCGGGGGCTCGACGATGGGCACCCCGGCCCGGCGCAGGCCCTCGGCCAGGTACTCGATGGACCGGATCCGGTAGGTCAGGTACTGCTCTTCGAGGACCTCCTCGAGGCCGCGCGCCACGGCCTCCAGGTCCCTGCCGGCCAAGCCCCCGTAGGTCGGGAAGCCCTCGCCGAGGATGAGTATCTCGCGGGCCTTCTTCGCCCATTCGGAGTCGTTGAGCGCCAGGAACCCGCCGATGTTGGCGAAGGCGTCTTTCTTGGAGCTCATCATGCAGCCCGAGGCGGTCGAGAACATCTCGGAGGCGATCTCCGGGACCTTGCGCGTGGAGAAGCCCGGCTCGCGGCGCTTGATGAAGAACGCGTTCTCGGCGAAGCGGGCCGCGTCGATGATCACGGGGATCCCGTAGTGGAGGGCGATCCGGGAGACCTCGCGCAGGTTCGCCATGGAGACGGGCTGGCCGCCGAGGGAATTGTTGGTGAGCGTCATGACGATCATCGGGATGTTCGGCGTCCCGATGCGGCGGATAGCGTCCTCGAGGGCCTTGAGGTCGATGTCCCCCTTGAAGTCGGCGGGGGTGTCGAAGTCCAAGGCGCCGGGGACCGGGAGGTCCAAGGCCTCGCACCCCGAGGCCTCGGCGTTCGCCCGCGTCGTGTCGAAATGGGAGTTGGAGATGACGGTCTTGCCCGGCCCGCCCACCACGCTGAAGAGGATCCTCTCCGCGGCCCTGCCCTGGTGCACCGGCAGGACGTGCCGGTAGCCGGTCAGGCGCCGCACCGCGCTCTCGAAGGTGAAGAAGCTGCGCGCCCCGGCGTAGGACTCGTCCCCCCTCATGACCGCGGCCCACTGCTCGGCCGACATCGCGGAGGTCCCCGAATCGGTCAGCAGGTCGATGAGCACCTTGTCGGCCGGGATGTTGAAGACGTTGTAGCACGCCTCTCGCAGGACGGCCTCGCGCTCGGCCTCGGCCGTGAAGCCTAGGGGCTCGACGGTCTTGATCTTAAATGGCTCGATGATGGTCTTCCACATGGTGCCTGGCATTGTATTTTTGCTCAAATCAAATTACAATGCCAGGCGCCTATTTTATATTATTTCCAAAATACCAGCGAGGTGAATTATGCTCACGACATGGACGGTCGCGCTCCTTCTCGCCGTACCGGGCCCGCGGGCCCATGCCGCGACCGGGGCGCCCTCCAAGGGCGCCCCGGATACCGCCCCGTCCCAGGCCAGAGACCCCGAGATCGCCAAGGTCAACGGCGTCGCCATCCTGCGCTCCCAGTTCCAGGACAAGCTCCTGCACGACTACGGGCAGGCGGTCATGGAAAGCATGGTCAACCGGCTGCTCCTCCTCCAGGAAGCCAGGTCCCGCAAGATCGCGCCTGACAAGGCCGAGATCGACGGCCGCATGGATGCCTTCGTCAAGAACAGGTTCGAGACCCAGGAGGCCTTCGCGGACTTCCTCCAGAGGTCGGGCGCCACCGCCGGCATGGTGCGCGAGGAGATCATGCAGGAGACCACCATCGAGAAGCTCATCACCCAGGCCAAGGGCCTCTCGGTGACGGACAAGGAGGTCCAGACGGCGTTCGAGAAGAACAAGGCCCGCCTGGGGTCGCCGCCCTCGGTGCACCTGCGCATGATGAAAGTCAAGGACAAGGCCGTCGCCGACGAAGTCGTAGCCAAGCTCAAGAAAGGGGCCGAGTTCGCCTCGCTCGTCGAAGAGAATTCCCTCCTGGAGAGCAAAAAGCTCAAGCCCACAGGGGACTACGGGTTCGTCCCTCAGGGGCAGCTCCCTCCGGAGATCGACAAGGCCGCCTTCGCCATGAAGGTGGGGGAGACCAAGACCCTTCAGACCAAACTGGGGCACTTCGTCCTGCAGATACTGGAGGCCAGGGCGGCTCAGGCCGCGGACTTCAACCAGCTTAAGTCCCGCCTGCGCGACGCGCTCATGAACGAGAAGTTCCAGGCCGCCCTCCCGGATTTCGTCCGAGGACTGCGGGAAAAGGCCGACATCCAGTTCCTCGACCAGGGCCCGTCGGGCAGGCAGTAGCGGTCAGGAAACGGCGGCGCGGTCGTCCCGCCTTGCGGGACTGTCCCTTCCTGTGAGTGATGGGAATGGGACGAGGTCGGAGACCGAGCGTCGCGGACGCCCTCAGGAAGGGCGTTGGCGGCAGGCGGCGAGGAAGAGATAGGCGGAGAGCCTGTTGAGGTAGGGGACCACCGCAGAGTCCCTGGCCGCCACGGACACGGCCGCCCGTTCGGCCCTGCGGCACACCGCGCGCGCCAGGTGGATGAGCGCGGCGTGAGGGCGACCGCCGGGCGCCACGAAACCCGAGGGCCGCCGGCGCTCCAGCGCCTCGACTTCGCCCGCCAGCTTTGCCAAGGCCTGGGCCAATCCCCGATGCGGCGAGCCCCTGCCCGCCGCCTTCGCCGCCTGGGCGAGCAGGCCCCCGAGCAGGAACAAGTCGCGCTGGATGCGGCCGAACGCCGCCTTGAGTCCATCGGCGCGCAGGCCCTTGGGCAGGAACGCGGCGGCGACGCCGAGGCAGCATTGGAGCTCGTCGATCTCGCCGAGAGCGCGGACGCGGGAATCGTCCTTGCGCACCCGCATCCCCCCCCGCAGGGAAGTCGTGCCCTTGTCTCCGGTCCAGGCACGGGTTCCGGCGGCCATTGGGAGATTGTGCAATAAACCCGGCCGACCGCGCTATCGCTGATGGTCGAGCTTGATGGAGCCGCCGGAGAGCCGCTCGATCTCTTCCCTGGCCGCCCCCCCCTGCGACGGCCATACCGAGAGCGCCCGGCCGTAGGCTTCGAGCGCCGCCTCGCGCTGCCCCATCTTCGCCAGGAGGCGAGCCTTGAACAGCTCGTTGCGGTGGACCTTCATCCGGGAGAGGACGCCCGCGACGTCGAGGGACAGGGTCCCGTCCGGTGAAGTCTTCGCGGAGAAGCGGTCTAGGTCGTAGACCGGGTCCTGGGGGAACTCGGCGGCCGGGCCCCTCCACTGCGTGTCGACCGCGAAAATCCTGAAGTCCGGGTTCTGATAGACCAGACGGAAGCCCTTCAGCCGCTCCGGGTGGAAGTGAAACGCCACCACGGCCTGGCCCTCCGCCAGACGCAGGCTCCCGGAGGCGTAGCGCGCGCCGTCCTTGGTCTCGTCGAGGAGGTACCCGGTGCCGTACACGAAGAAAGCGGCCCCGTGCTCGGCGCAGAACCGGCCAAACCCCTCCACGCCGCCGTAGAGCGCGGCCAGAAACGCCAGGCTCTTCCTCCTGCTCGAGGCTGATTCGCATTTGGGATTGAGCGGGACCGGCGTCCCGGAGTAAGCCAAGATGGGGCCGGAGATGCCGAAATGCGCCAGGACGGGGCGTCCACCCGAGCGCTCCTTGAGCCACTTCAGTGCCTGGCGCTCGTTCGACAATGAGACCATGGGCCTGTCGTCCTCGGCCATGAGAGGCGCCGTGACCAGCATGAAGGGGTTGAGGCGGGAATAAGGCGCCGAGGACCTCAGGCCTTCCGCCGCCGCCAGCGCCGCCAGGCCGACGAGCACGGCCAGGCGCAGGCCCGTGGGGCTTTGGCCCACGCCCGTGGGGACGCGCAGCCTCGCCGCCCCCAAGCACAGAAAGAAGGCCAAGAATGGCGCGATCCTCGCCAGCGCCGCCGTTCCCAGGGCGCAGAGCCAGGCCAGAGCGTCCGCCATGGCCCAGCCGCCGGGCGGGCAGGCCGTTTTCCAGTCCTGTTCGAAGCGGCACGCCCGCGCCAAAACCGCCGGGCGCGGGCAGGGAGCCTTCGCCTTCCTGAACGCCAGGCCCAGCCTCGGGAGCGCGATGAGCACGAGGGGAACGAAGTTGAAGACCAGGAACCCCGCCCCGGGCGAGTTGAATGGCCCGGCCCAGAGCAGCCGCGCATCGGGGTCGAGGGCGGCCGGATCAGGGGGCTTGACGAGGAGGAACCTGAGCTTGTCCCAAAGGATGCGGTAGGTGTGCGCGTAGGACGACGCCTCGACCGAGCCTTGGCCGAGGGCGACGAACAGTACGGCGCCGGCCGCGAGCGCCGCCGCGGCCGCCTTCGGCCCCCGCGCAAGAGCCGCGAGCACGACGTACCCGGCGAGCATGGTCGGCGAGAGCGCGAACCTGCTCTCCCTGAGCACGGGCAAGGCGAGGCCGGCCAGGAAACACCAAGCCGTCAGGATCCCCAGGGCCTCTCCCATCGCCTTCCGGAAGTCCCGCGCGGCGCCGCGCCAAGCCGCCCACGCGGCAGCCGCGAAGAAGACGCCGAGATAGAACCTCGTCACGTGCCATGAGGCGAGCGCCAAGGCCATGAGCAGGCCCGAGACGCAGGCATAGCCGCGCCTGGCGGCGACGCCATTCCCCGGGCCGCCTCCCATGGACAGGCCCCCTCCGGCGAGCGGAGAACGGCCTTCGCCTTCGAGGACCTGGCGTCCGATCGCCAGGCAGAAGAAGGCGAAACTCCAGAAGATCAACGGAAGGGCGAGGCACTGGAAGGTGTAGCTCCCGATGAAATCCCCGATGCTCGCCCAGGAGAGGCCGTAGACCCATGTCACGGCCATGGCCAAAGGCGCGTCGGCGCTCAGCCGCAGGGCCGCGACATAGAGGGCCGGGATGGACAGGCTCGACACCACCGCCACCCAGAGGATGACGAACATCCGGAAGTCGATGTGGGTGGGCAAGGGCCAGAGCCTCCAGGTCCAGCCCGTGAGGTCCTCCATGAGCATGGTGAGCTCGCGCGAGGTCCGTATCCCTTCCGGGTACTGGGCGTCCCGATCAATCTCCGGGACGGGCTCGCCCCGCGCGACCATGGAGGCGTAGCGGTACTGGAGGGCGCTCTCGACTTTGAAGTAGCCGAAGTCGTCCGCGGGATTGAACCGGGGCAGGCCCGTCGAGTGCTTGACCTTGACGTGGACGCTGAGCATGACCAGGGCGGCCAAGCATGCGACCTGAGCCCAGGCGTTCCTCATCCCCCGTCGGACTCCCTTCCCCTCTCGTGGGCGGGTCCAGAGCGTTGCCGCTCCGCGCGGCGAACTCGATTCCCGGCAGGGCGCCGCGCCGGCCGGCCTTGGGGACGGCGTTGTCGGCCGGCGCGGAAAATTTGTAGAATCCTGTCCGTCGTTCCTCCAGTTCGAACGGCGTGTTCGTCTAGCGGCCTAGGACATCGCCCTCTCAAGGCGAAGACCACGGGTTCAAATCCCGTACACGCCATTCCATTCTAGCTTTTCCACTCGAGCTTTCTAGCTGTCCCGTCCCAACGGATGAAGTAGAGCGCTCCCCTGCCGTCGAAGAAGAAACCCTCGGCCGTGACATGCCAGGCGCACCGCCATCCCCTCGCCGCCTCCGGCAAGGGCCAGGACCGCTCCAGGCGACCGGTGCGGATGTCGACCACAGCCAGGAAGCGGTTCTTCTCGGCCAGAAGCCAGAGCTTGCCCGCGTCCACGCGGAGCACCCGGGGCATGCCCTCCGGTCCCCCGCCTTCGAGCGGCAGGCTCCTCAACGCGGGCTCCACGGACACGGGCGGAAGGAACTCGCCCTCCTTGGTGAGGATGTGCAAGGCGTATCGGTCGCGCCAGCCCCACCAAGTGCCGTCCACGACCGGCATCAGGGAATAGCGCATCACCTCGGGAGAAGCCCACACAACCCTCTTCAGCCGGGATCCTTCATAGACGTTCAACACGGTCCCGCTGCCGCGGGGGGTCGGGACCAGGAACAGGTTCTTGCCCGCCACCACGGTCGCGTTGACGACCGCCATCACCGGCTTGGTCCCTCGCTCCTTCCTGATGGCGCCGTCAGGGCCGGCGTAGACGGCCAGGCCTTGCTTGAGCCGCGCTTGTTGGAAGGCCTCCACCCGGTCCGTGCCGAGCTTGCGCCACTCGGGCCGGCGTCCCTGCCGGGGCAGGGGCGCGACATGGTACTCGTCTCCCTGGCGGCCGAGCAGGACTAAGTCGCGGCCCAGGCGCGTCACCGACATCGGTCTCGGCGCTTCGGGGATGACGGAATGGAGCCTCAGCTTCGACTCCGGCCGGCCATGGTAGAGCTCGTAGGACTCCTTGCCTTTGGGTTCCCCCCTGTGCGACTCGAACAGGACCCAGAGCGAGCCGTCCTCGTCCCAGGCCCAGTCGAAATGGACCCACCAGAAAGGCTTGGTCACGATGTCCCTGAGCCGGACCGGTTCATCGGCCAGAAGAGTGGTCCGGCCGCCGTCCGGGGCGAGCCAGAACAGGGACCCCTCCATGGCCACGGCGATGGTCCCGCGGCTGTCGGCCTTCCGCGCGCCGGGCGACAAAGCGCGGCCCAAGTTCTCATGGTCCCCGTCTTTGACCCGGGAATCCGCGAGGATGGGGCGACGCAGGAAGCGCTCCGCGCCGTCCTTGGCGGCCGACGAGCTCAGCGCCACGCCGGCCCCCAAGGCCAGCACGGCCAGACCGCCGTTCAACCAGCCGACCAGGCGGCCGCATTCCAGGCGGCCGACCAGCATCACGGCCGCCCACGCGGCCGCGGTGAGCGCTAGGAGGAGGATCACCATGGCCCTGGGAGCGAACGGCTCCGGTTCGTGGCCGGGCATCATCACGCACAAGACGAAGTAAAGCCCCAAAAACAGGACCGTGGTCCCGCCGAGTGCGGCACCGAGCAGGCCGCCGGCCACCCCGTGCCTCGTGACGAAGGCGCAGACGAAGCTCGTCAACGCGAGGTAGAGCATGCCGAGCATCCCGACGACCGTCAGGCTGCGCAGGCCCTCCGGATCATCCAACGCGAAGAGCCCCAGAAGCTCCTTGCGGCCGTACCCGAACGCGGCGCAAGCCGCGAGCACCAGGATCGACGCCGCGGCCAGATAGAGCACGGCCGCCGAAAAGGCCGCGGTCGCGCGGTTTCGGGGAGAGAGAGGCAGCGGAGCCTCGGCCCCGGCCGACGGCTCAGAGCGGAGCCCCGCTCCCGATGAGGCGCCAAGCAGTACGGCCATGGCTGGGAATCCCAGGATGGTCCAGAAGAGCATCAAGGCGCGCATGGCGTCGCCGACGTTGATGCGCGCCAGCGCTCCTCCGGCCCAAGCCAGGGGCATGGACACGACGAACGCCGCGACCATGCCCCAGAAGGCGAGCCTCTGCTTGGCGAGTTCAAGACGGATCGCGCTGGTCATGGCTTGGTCCCCCCCGCCTGCGCGAGCAGGCACTTGAGCGTCTCCTCAAAGGCCACCGGCAAGGTCTCCAAGCCTTCGACAGCGCCGGAGGCGGCGATCTCTCGCGCCGCCTCCTCGTCGAGCACGGTCCACTCGCGAAGGCTCCCGTCCTCGACGACCGCGAGCGCCCGCCCGACCACCGGCGGCTTCGACGCGGCCTTGAGCCTTCCGAAGACGCGCCTGGCCTTGCGCAGGCTGCCGGCGTCATAGGTCGTCAGGACGGCGCCCCCCAGGACCCAGACCTCGTCGAGCAGGCCCGCCATCTCCTCCATCCTGTGGTTGGCGATGAGGAAGGTGCGGCCCCGGTCGTGGAGCTCCGAAATGAGACTGGTCAGGATGTCGTCGCGCACCAGGGCGTCCAACCCCGAGGTCGGCTCATCTAGAAGGAAGAGCTCGGGGTCGTGGGCCGCGGCGCACACCCACGCGAGCTTGCCTACGGCGCCTTTGCTGGCATCGCGGACCTTGAGGCCCAAGTCGAGCCCGAGGCGGGCGCAGAGCGAAGCCGCCTTGTCGGCGCTCCAGGTCGGGAAGAACCTCCTGCGCAGGTCCAGGGCCTGGCCCACGGTCATGAAATCATGGAAGGCCGGCCTCTCGGGCACGTAGCCCACCTTGGCGCGGATGGCGCCGGCGCCGTCCGGGGTCATGCCCAGCACTTCCACCCGGCCCGAGTCCGCTGCCAACAGGTCCAGGAGCACGCGCAGAAGGGTCGTCTTGCCTTCCCCGTTGCGGCCCAGAAGCCCGACCACCCGGCCGGCCCCGGCTTTGGCCGTGATGCCGGCGAGCACCGTCTTCCTTGAAAAGGACCGCCGCAATCCCTCGATGACGATGGCGCTTTCGGCATGCTCGGTCATGGCTCCTCCTTTCTCACCCGGTCCACCGCGGCCTCGATGTCGGGCCAGGCCACCCCCCCGCGCCGCGCCATCCGCGCGGCCTCGGCCACGCCCTGCTTGAGGTCCTCCAATCCCCCTTTCGCGCGCTTCAGCGCGGCCGCCGAGATGACGTTGCCCTCGCCTCGGCGCGCATCGAAGAAGCCCTCCAGGGTCAGCTCGCGGTACGAGCGGGCCACGGTGTTGGGGTTGACCTTGAGCCTGGTCGCCAGGACCCTGATGCTGGGCGCCTCGTCCCCGGGCTTGAGCAGGCCTTTGGCGACGAGGCCGCGCAGGCCGGCCTTGATCTGGTCGTAGAGAGGGACCGGGGAGCCGAGGTCGATCTGGATCATACTGTACTACCTTACTAGTACAGTATACACCCCGCCCGCGGCTTTGTCAAGGGGGGCCCGATCCCCGTCAGAGAGGGTCCGCCGACGCCGGTCATGCGCTCCTGGCCGGGACGCAGGCGAAGCCCTGGCCCGCGAAATCCTCGTCGAAGCAGAAGGTCTCGGCGAGCCGGGCTTCCCGCATGAGGAGGACGCTGTTGCAATCCGTGAAGCTCAAGCCCTGTTTCCCCAGCGTGGAGAACAGCTCGAGCGTGCCCGCATGCTGCTCGGGCGTCACATGCAGCGTCTGCAGCAGCCTGCTCTCCATCGTCATCCTCAGGAAGTCCATGGCAGCGGAGAAGCCTTTCCTCATGAGGATGAGGTTGGTCGTTTCCAGCGCCACGTAGTTCGAGGTCACCAGGCTGCCGGAGAAGGACTCCGCGAACGCCTTCGCCCGTGGATGGTGCGGATCGCGCTGGTCCAACAGCGCATACCAGGCGCTGGTATCCACGAACGCAACGCTCATGAGCCGCTCCCGTAGAGGTAGCGGTCATGCTGGACAGCCACGTCGGCCCCGTCCTCAAACGCGCCGATCAGCCGGAACAACGGGTCTTTCCTGCGCGCCTGAGGCGCGACGGTCCTCCACTTCTCCACGATCTCCCGCAGCAGCCCGGAGAAGCTCTTGCCTTCCTTGGCCGCCTGCGATTTGAGCCAGCGGTACTGCGAGTCGTCGAAAAGGACCTGGGTGCGGACCATGCCGGCCTCCAATCCTACATCTGATGTATTACATCCTAAGTATACCCCCTCTTGCCGGTTTTCGCAAGGCGTCACAACAGCCCCTCCCGCCGGAAGCTGAAGTGGGCCGCGGCGGTCACGATCACGTGGTCGAGGAGCGGGACTCCCAGGATGCGGCCTGCCTGGCCGAGCCGCCGGGTGGTCTCCCGGTCCTCCGGCGAGGGCCTCACCTCTCCGGATGGATGGTTGTGCGCCACGATGACGGCCGCGGCGCGCCGCTCGACCGCGGGGCCGAAGACCTCCCTGGGATGGACCAGGCTCGCGGTCAGGGTCCCCACGGACACCGTCTCCTGGTGCACGAGCCGGTTCCTGCCGTCGAGGTAGAGAGCGACGAAATGCTCCTTGCGCTCCGACCGGATGGCGTGGAGATGCTCCCAGACCCGGCCCGGGTCCTCCAGAAGCACCCCTTCCTCCCTCGACTCGGCCCACCGCCGGCCAAGCTCCGCCGCGGCGACGATCGCGGCGGCGCGGCTCAAGCCCAACCCCTTGCAGCCCCTGAGCTCAGGCAGGCCAGCGCGGCCCAACTCCCCGTTGGGGAACTTCCGCTTGACCAGCCCGGCCAGCTCCAGCACGCCCTTGCCTGAATAGCCCGTTCGCAGGATGAGGGCCAGGAGCTCCTCGTCCGACAGGGCCCCGGCGCCTACCCTGGCCAGGCGCTCCCTGGGCCTTTCCGCGGGATGCAGGTCGCAGATGCGCATGCACCCTTATATACGAGCAGGGGGACGAAAAGTTCCCCTATCCGGGCAAAAGTCTTCTCAGGGCGGGTTCGACCAGGGCCAGATCGAAGGGTTTCTGCAGGACCTCGGCGAACCCGGCGGCGCGGGCTCGCGGGACCTCGCCGGGGTCTCCCGTCATCATGACGATGGCCAAACCCGGATGTCTGGCCGCGAGGATCCGGCAAAGGGCGATTCCGTCCGCCTCGGCCAGATTGACATCGCAGATCAACGCCTGCGGCCGGCAAGAGTCCAGGGCCCGCAGGAGAGAGTCCGCGCTCTCCACAGCGACGCATTCGAGCCCGAAGCGCCCGGCCCACCGGGCCAGGACCCGCCGGATGTCGGGATCGTCGTCAGCCACGACCAGCGTCATCTCATGTCCATGGGCACCATATTCCATCGGCAATGCCGATACTACAGGTCTTATTGTAACAAATACTCGTAGTGTCTAGCGGATGCCTTCAGGTGATGTTACAATCGCCCTGCCGCCGACGAGAACCAGCGATGGCTGAAGACATCTACAAGCAGCTTTCCAAGCGGGTCCGGGAGGAACGCTCCCTCCGAGGCTGGACCCAGGAGGAGTTGGCCGAGCGCGCCGGGGTGCATCTTTCCTTCATCGGCCAGATCGAGCGCGGGATCAAGAAACCGAGCCTCGCCACTGTCCAATGTATGGCCGAAGCGCTCGGCGTGGACACCGGCCTGCTTCTCGGCCCCTCCCCGCGTCGGCCCGAGCCCTATCCCATCGAGCACAAGGTGGCGGACCTCATCCGGGACGCCTCCCCGGCCCAGAAGCGGCACCTCTACGAGGCCTTCCGCGACATGGTCCGCGCCTTGAGGCGCTTTCCGAGGCCGTAGGCGGCCGGCGAGGATGCGGCGGTAGAGACGCGGCCCGCGAACAGCCTGCCCCACGGCGGCGCGTTCATATTGCTATACTTGCCTAGGATCGGGCTTCCATGAACGCGCGCGACTTCGGACTCAGCGACGACCCGCAGACCTGCGCCGAGGAGGACGTGCGGCCCTACCTGGGGCTCTCGGCGGCGCAGCGTTACGGGAAGTTCCTGGACCTGATGCTTTTCATGGAGCGCATCTGGAAGTCCCTCGATCCCGTCCGGCGGGCACGCTATGACCGCTCCCAGGCCGAATTCGACGACCCGGGCCGCTGGTGGGAGAGAGTGCCTCGCCGATGAGTCTCGAACCCGAGATTCATGAGACGGCCCGCCGGTTGGTCGGCATACTCGATAGGATGCAGGCCCCCTACGCGGTCGGCGGAGCGGTCGCGATGGCCTTCGCCGGCTTCGTGCGCGCGACTCGCGATCTCGACGTCCTGGCGCTGGTGCCGGCCGTGCGGACCCAGGAGCTCGCCGACGCTCTCGCCGCCGAGGGTTTCACGATGCGCGGCGACGACCTCTCCCCCATGGCGCCGGACGCGGGCCGCATGGCCGCGGCCTCCCGGGAAAGCGGACTTTTCAGGGTCTGGCGTGGAGACACCAGGGTCGAGGTCTTCTCCCCGCGAGTGCCCCTTCAGGACTCCATCCTGCGCCGCCGCGTCAAGGCCGACATTGGGGATTTCTCGTTCTGGGTCACCACCGCGGAAGACCTCGTCTTGTTGAAGATGGTCTTCCACCGGCCCAAGGACATCGAGGACGCTCGGCGGCTGCTTGCGGCCAACCGGGAAACGATCGACGCCGCCTACCTCAAGGAGTGGGTCGCCAGGACCCTGGAGGCGCCGGTGGCGGAGGAGCTCAGCCGCCTCATGGGCACGGCCGGGATATCCATCTGACCGGCCGCTTGGTCAGTGGAAGTCCGCCCGGTCCGGGGACTCAGTAATCCGAGCCGGGCTTGGCAGGGTCGGACTCGAGGTCGAAGAGGCTCAGGTCGAAGTAGTAGGTCTTGCCGGCCCTGCGGTACTCGAAGCAGCCGTCCTTCTGCGCGCTCACGTTGAAGCCGGCGCCCCACCAGTAGAACCCGGGAACCTCGCTCACGGTGTTGGCCGTGCTGGAGGGATTCTGGAGGATCCTGAGGTCGGCCCAGGACTCGTTCAACCCCGAGATGTTCCGGGTCCTGTGGCGATGTTTGGTCCGTTCGTCATCGACCAGGGAGCCGTCCTTCTCGCGGGTCTTGAGCTGCTCGGCCGTGTGGTAGAAGACCTCGATGCGGGGGTCCTTCATCATCTCCGTGTACATCTCCCCCATCTTCTCGACCGGGTAAGGCTCGTACTTCTCCTTCCAGGCCGCGTCGGGGATGAGGAAATGCGAGTGTCCCATGTCCGGGAAGAACACGGCATCGATGAGGTCCTTCTCGAAGGCCACCTCGACGTGCCGGGCCACGGATTGGACGAAGCCAAACGGGAGCTCCACGGTCTCGCCGCGCTCCTTCATGTAAGGGAGGCGCAGGGTCTTGGTCTCCTTGTCCCAATAGGCCCTATGGCCGAGCCTCTTGGGCGAGCGGTACATCTCCTCGAACCTGGCCTTCATGGCAGGCAAGGTCATGTTCCAGGAGAAATCGCTGGAAAAGATGCGGGGCTCGCCCTGGGACGCAGGCTTGCAGCGCCGGCTGACCTCCTCCACCGGGTTGCCGGCCAAGGCCCTTGACCCGGCAAGGGCGGCGACGAAGAAGACGATGAGCCAGCGCGCTTTCATGCCAGCGTTCCTGGATGAAGGGACCTGCTTGAAGGGTAACAGGAAATCGGCCGGTTTTCAAGACCGCCGGGATTTGCGCTATGATACAACGGCTGGGACGCAGTCCCCGGCGCCTAGTCAGCCATGGCCTCCTTCATCGCCGGCCTCATCGACCGCATCGACAATGCCGCGGCCCTGGCCCACCTGCTCTGGACCAAGCAGGCCTCCGGCTTCAAGGACCTCTCCATGGGCGCCGCCGTTGGGGCCGTGCCGCTCTTCGTCGAGAACGCGCTCCTGGTATCCCTGGTCGCCTTCATCGCCATGCGCTACTTCATCGTCGAAAGGCAGAAGGCCCAAACCGCCCTGGAGGAGGAGCACCGCAAGCTCCTCAAGGAGCCTGAGCAATTAGTCGGCGCGGGCCCGATCATCTCAAGCAGGTTGCAGCGCTGGTGCATGGTGACCCCCTATCGGCGCGACCCATTGCCTCAATAGTTCAACATAGGCGGCCATCCGGCCAAGGAACGCCGGCCGAAGCACCTGATCCGCCACCACCGCCCCATCCCGTCTTCAATCTGCCCGAACACCGGCTCCACCGTGCACTTCCTTCGCCTGTACAACTCCTTGTGACCCGCCTCGCCCATGATCCGGTTGAACTCCCGCTTGGCCAGGTGCCCGGGATGCACCGTGATCACCCCGCGGCCATCGGCCGTCCTGTAATGACTGCATTCGCAGGCCACGACCTCCCGGCTGCGGTAGGCTCTCTTGCCGTCCTTGGGCCGTTCATGGTCGGAATCGAAGACCTGCCCGTGCGGGCACACGAACAGGTCCTCGCCGCGCTCGTAACTGAAACTGTCGAGCTTGCCTGCTTGAGCGCCCTCTTTCCCTTCCCGTCTAGTCGCGCATACCGGGGTCACCTCGTTCTCACGGCAGGCTTCCAGGGTGTCCTTGTTCCCGTATCCGGCGTCAGCCACCAGCTTCTCGGGCGGCTGGCCAAAATCACGCTCCATGTTCTCCAGCGCAGGCCCCGCCGCATGGGCATCCTGAACCGAATCCTCGATGTGGTTCTCCACGATGATCCGGCTCTCCATGTCCACGCCGGCCTGCGCGTTGTAGACGTACTCCGTCCCCTCACCCTTCTTCGAATGACACCGCGCATCATGGTCGGCAAAGGGAATCTGCTTCTTCCCCTCTATCGGCTCGCCCGGATGCTCCGCCTTCTTCAGCATGCCCTCGATCTCCGCTTTGAGCCCGCGCTCCTCCTCCTGCATCCTCCCGTAGCTCATCGCCTTGTGCTTCGACGTGTTCGCTCCCAGCTTGCACCCGTCCAACGCCACCGCTCCCAATCGCGCCAATCCCAAGGCGCGCGCCAGCTTCACCGTGGACACGAACACCGCCTTCATGTCCTCCCGGTGCCTGCGCCGGAACTCGATGAACGTCTTGAACGCCGGCGTCTCCATCCCCGCCAGGTACTTGAAGGCCAGGTTCTCCTGGCACGCCCGTTGAAGCTTGCGCGAGCTGAAGATCCCCACCGTGAACCCGTAGAGGATCACCTTCACCATCAGGCACGGATGATAGGCAGGCTGGCCCAGATTCCCGTAGCGGCTCTCCAAACACGACTAGTCCAGCCGTTCCACGACATCGTCGATCACGCGGGCCGGATGGCTCTCGTCGATGAAGTCGTTGAGGTTGGGCGGCAGCAGGAACGGCCGCTCAAGGGCAAGGCTCAACCCGAGCGGACCAGGATGCGTCGCACGCCAAGTTATCCACCAACATCTCTTAAGATATGTCGGTGGATAACCGCCTCCGCGCCGACTAATTGCTCAGGCTCCTAG